>CBFHRO010000015.1:0-39829 GCA_965658245.1 uncultured Flavobacteriales bacterium | reverse complement strand
GTGGATTACTTATCACTTTCGCTTGGGCACTGACCGAAGCCAATACCGAGTAATCATCGTTTACGGCGTGGACTACCAGGGTATCTAATCCTGTTCGCTCCCCACGCTTTCGTCCCTCAGCGTCAATAACGGTTTAGTTGGCTGCCTTCGCAATCGGTGTTCTAGGTCATATCTAAGCATTTCACCGCTACATGACCTATTCCGCCAACTTCAACCGTATTCAAGATCATCAGTATCAATGGCAGTTCGACAGTTGAGCTGCCGGCTTTCACCACTGACTTAATGATCCGCCTACGGACCCTTTAAACCCAATAAATCCGGATAACGCTTGCACCCTCCGTATTACCGCGGCTGCTGGCACGGAGTTAGCCGGTGCTTATTCATATGCTACCGTCAGCTTCGGACACGTCCGAAGGTTTCTTGGCATATAAAAGCAGTTTACAACGCGTAGCGCCGTCATCCTGCACGCGGCATGGCTGCGTCAGACTTTCGTCCATTGCGCAATATTCCTCACTGCTGCCTCCCGTAGGAGTCTGGTCCGTGTCTCAGTACCAGTGTGGGGGATAGTCCTCTCAGACCCCCTACCCATCGTAGCCTTGGTGAGCCATTACCTCACCAACTAGCTAATGGGGCGCATGCCCATCTCTTACCGTAACCTTTAATCACCTGAACATGCGAACTGGTGATACTATGGGGTGTTAATCCAAATTTCTCTGGGCTATCCCCCAGTAAGAGGTAGGTTGCATACGTGTTACGCACCCGTGCGCCGGTCGTCAGCGAGAAAGCAAGCTTTCTCCTGTTACCCCTCGACTTGCATGTGTAAGGCCTGCCGCTAGCGTTCATCCTGAGCCAGGATCAAACTCTCCATTGTAAGTGTTTGATGTGTTGACTCTCTGGAATCGTTTTTCATCTTCTCCGAGGAGTCGATGCCACCCCCCGGGGGGGGAGTGGATTTCACCCCACTCCGAAGAGTGGAATGACCATCTTCTTGCGAAGATGGATTTGGGCTGCTGCATCAAGTCAAAGAACGTTGTATCGAGTCGGGGCCGAGGCCCGTCGTTGATGGCTTTTCTTTCAAAGCGGACGGCAAAGGTAGGTGGTCTTTTTAAACCACCAAGTCTTTGGTGGTTTTTTTTTCGACCGATCCAGCCGTGCGTTTTGTCAAAGAGTTTTGCTTTCCTTCGAAAGCGGCCGCAAAGGTAGTCCGTTTGTTTCTTCCACCAAGCGATGGGGAAACTTTTTTTTGGATGCCTGTCCAACCGTCTGTCAAAAGTGACTCACCTTCCGTTGAAAGCGGCCGCAAAGGTAGTGCATCTCTTTCTTGAACCAAGGCCAAGCTCAACTTTTTTCGGACTTTTTTTTGATTAGAAACTGTAAGTCTTTGAATAGGAGAGACATCGCCTTTGAATCGGTGCCGTCATAAAAACCGCGAAGCCTTCCCTTGTCGTCCACCAGGACGATGTTCTCCGTGTGCACGAAATCCTGGAATCCCCCATCTCCTTCGTCCAAACAAGAGAAATAGGACCGTCTGGCAAGCTTGTAAATCTCCTTTTTCTCTCCTGTGAGGAACCACCACAGGTCGGGATTGGCGCCATGCTTCTTCGCATATCTGTTCAGCACCGACACACTGTCTGCCTGCGGGGTGACACTGTGGCTCAGGATGCGCACCGGCATTTTAGGATCGAGACGGTCGTGGATGCGTTGCAAGTTTTGGGTCATCAAAGGACAAATCGTCGCACACCTTGAGAAGAAGAAGTCCACCACCAGGATTTGGCCCTCGACGTCGGAAAGCGTCACAGTGTCTCCAAGGTGATTCACCAAGTCGAAGTCCATGATGCGGTGATCCTCCACACGCATGGCCGACGGGTCCACCAAGGCAGGATTGAGCTGAGACGGTTGGTACACAGGCAAGTCCTGCTCAGGTTTGAAGTACAAGAAGTACGCCACCGCCACCGAAGTGAAGAAGATGACAAAGAAGCTAACAATGCGTGCCATGGTCAATCAAGGGTTGCTGGAGGATGCACTTGCTCCCCGTCGATGAAGGTTTGGAGGATTTGAGCATTCAAGACCTCGTGCGGGTCGGAGAGCTTGAGCCAGTCGCGGTTGGTGATGACGAAGTCCGCCCGTTTCCCCACTTCCAAGGATCCGGTCAAGGTGTCCATGCGGCTTGCGAGCGCAGCCCAAAGCGTCATGCCGAGCATGGCGTCGCGAGGCGTGAGCGCCTGGTCCACGTGAAATCCCTCTTCCGGGTAACGCGCGGCGTCTTGGCGGGCCACCGCGGCCAAAAAGGTCTTTCGCGGATCGACGTCTTCCACTGGGAAGTCCGTGCCGAGAGGAATCATGCCCAACTGATCTCTAAGGTCGGCGTAAGCATAGGCGCGGCGGATGCGGCCTCGGCCGAGTCGGACCCCTGCCCAATACATGTCCGACGTGGCATGGGTCGGTTGAACAGAAGGAATGATGCTCGACGTCCCAAACCGATTCAAGTCGTCGGGATGGATGACCTGAGCGTGCTCCACACGCCACCGATGGTCGTTGGGGCCGCTCAGCACGCGTTCATACGCGCCCAATACGAGTCGCGCGGCAGAGTCGCCGATGGCGTGCGTCGCCGCCTGAAATCCATCGGCGTGAATGCGTCGAAGCTGGGCCTCGTACGCGTCCATCGACTGAAGCAACAAGCCACGGTGTCCGGGGCGGTCGTCGTACGGTTCGAGCAAGGCGGCACCGCGGGAGCCCAAAGCCCCGTCCATGTAAAACTTGAACGATTGGGCTTTGAGGCGCGGCGTGTCCCAACCCCCGCGCTCGGACATCGCTTGAAAGTTGGGTTCCGTGGGGTTGGCCATGGCCACCACGCGGAGTTTGAGGTCACCCGTTTGGTGCAGCGAGTCCAACAAGGCAATGTCGTCGACGTCCAGACCAGCATCCGTGACGGTGGTGAGTCCACATGCCACGAGGCGCTGTGCGGCCGTTCGCAGGGCTTCTGTCTTGGTTGCTGGGCTCGGTTTGGGAATCCGAGCCAGCAAGGAATCCGCGGCACCGTCGATGAGGACTCCCGTTGGCGTGCCGTCAGGTCGACGCAGGATCTCCCCGCCGGGCAACGATTTGGCGTTCCAAAGCCGAGTCAGCTCCAACGCGTGTCGGTTGGCGATGACGGCATGACCGTCGATGCGCTGCAAGGCGACCGGACGGTTGGGAAACAGTTCATCCAGCGCCTCGCGGTCCGGGAAGTCAGACAGAGACCAGTCGTTTTGGTCCCACCCCCTCCCCCGCACCCACGGCGTGGTGGACTGGATGTGTTCTTCCTTCAGCTGGCTCACCACCTCTTCCCAAGACGTCGTTCCGACGAGGTCAGTGTGTGCCAAGTTGAGGGCGTACCCCAGCAAATGGCTGTGGGCATCGATGAGCCCGGGGTACACCGTGGCGCCTTGAACGTCCTCTACGATGAGGCCGCGGTAGGCGTTCAAGATTTCGTGCTCTTTGCCGAGGGCGACGATTTGACCCTCATGAATGGCCATGGCCTGCACCTGGGTTCCAGCCCCATCCAAACAGACAATGTGGGCATTGCGAATCACGAGATCCACCGGCTCTTTGGCCCAGTGGCATCCGATGAGAAGAAGTCCGAGGAAGGAAAGGTGACGCATCACGGTCATGAGGGTACCTTATATAGGTGGTGCGCGCTGGCCTGCGCCGTCGGCATGATCACCATGTCATTGATGCAGACATGGGGCGGTCGAGACAACACAAAGGACACCGCCTCTGCAATGTCTTGGGCAACGAGCGGATCGAAACCGTGATAGACCGCATCCGCGGCCGCGTGATCGCCCTTGAAGCGAACGTTGCTGAATTCGGTTTCTGCGGCGCCAGGACAAATCTGACTCACGCCAATGCCACGCTCCACCAAATCAATGCGCATGGCTTGAGACAGCGCGTCCACCGCGTGTTTGGAAGCGCAGTACACATTGCCGCCAGGGTAGACCTGTTTGCCGGCAATGCTTCCCATGTTCACCATCCGCGATCCGGCTGTCATGAAAGGCACGCATGCGCGGGCCAAGAAAAGCAGCCCTTTCACGTTGGTGTCAATCATGCGATCCCAGTCGTCGTCGAGTCCTTCGTCAAACGGCCCTTTGCCGACCGCCAGTCCCGCGTTGTTGACGAGTCCTTGCAATGCAGGACCGCCCTGACCTGGCAGAATGCCCGCGTGGGACATCAACTCTTTCACGCCGTCGAGGGTGTCTTGACGCTCCCGCATGTCCCATGCCTCAACGTGCACCTCGGCGCCGAGCTCCCGGCACGTGTCGGCCACGGCCTCGAGACGGGCTTCTCGGCGGCTGGTGAGCAACAAGTTCCAACCCTCTCGGGCCAATTGAATGGCGGACGCCTCTCCAAACCCGGAGGACGCACCTGAAATCAACACCCATGGACGGCTCATGCTTTCTTCGATTTGAACTGGTCGGCTTTGCTGCCCTTGTACATCGAGAAGCCCACCCAGCGGCATTCGAGAGCCCCGTTGAAGACGGGGTGCCGTTTGTGGGGTCGCAACCCCACCCGCTTCAGCGCCTCGTCGTTGGACGAAATGACCCACGCATCAAATCCCGACCAATGGAATTTCAATTGGTCTCCGATGCGTTCGTACAGTCCCACGACGTCCCCGGGGTCCATGCGTTCTCCGTACGGAGGGTTGAACACCAACATGCCCCCGTCGGTTCGCGGTTCGAGCTTGAAAAAGTCGGCCTGTTTCACCTGCACCAAGGATTCGACGTCCGCGCCTTCGAGGCTTTCCATCGTTTGGCGCACCGCACCAGGGTGCTCGTCGGAAGCGAAGATGGGTGTCTCGACGGGCGTGATGCTGGCCATGGCTTCGGTGCGAACCGCACGCCACGTGTCGGGATCGAAGTCGCTCCAATCCATGAAGGCAAAGTGGCGACGCCCCGCTTGAACAGGAAGTCCGGACGCCCAAAGGGCAGCCTCTGTTGAGAATGTGCCCGATCCGCACATGGGATCGTAGAGGGGCGTGCCGGGGCGCCACCCACTCAGGGCGAGCAATCCGGCAGCCAGCACCTCGTTGAGGGGCGCCTTGGCGGTTCGCGGGCGATAGCCTCGACGCGACAACTGTTCTCCTGAGGCGTCCACAGAAATGGTGACCTTCTCCCCCGAGATGTGCAAGTTGAGCCGCAAATCTGGACGCACCTTGTCGATGCTGGGGCGCTTCCCCGTCTTGCCACGGAAGCGGTCCACGATGGCGTCCTTCAGTTTGAGTGCCGCAAAATGGCTGTGGGAAAAGCCGTCTGAATGCACCGTGGCGTCGATGACAAACGAACCGTCCGGGGCGAGCATGTTCTCCCAAGCGAAGCGGGCGCCTTGCCGGTAGAGGTCGTCGGGGGTTTTGGCCTCAAACGAGGTGAGGTAACGAAGCACGCGCACAGCAAAACGGCTGTGCATGCAAGTCGTGTACAAGACCTTCGCGTCGCCTTGAAAAGAGATGCCCCGTCGGCCCACCTCAATGTGGGTCGCACCTGCAACTTTCAGTTCTTCTGCGGCCAAATCTTCCAGGCCTGCCAGGGTTTTCAAATAGAGGTTCATCCGCCTTTGCGTTTGGTCTGGTATCCCAGGGAATTCAAATGGGCCACCACCTTGTCACGGTGGTCCCCTTGCACCAAGATGCAGCCTTCTTTCACGGCACCGCCCACCCCACATTGCTGCTTGAGTGCCTTGCCCAGCAAGAGCAACTCCGTGGCGGGGCCGTCAAAACCCTCCACCAACGTCACGGGTTTCCCCGCCCGTTGCTTTCGATCAAGGCTGACATACAACGTGGCGCATTGCCCCACGGACCACGCCTCCCCTTCCTGATCCTCATCCTCCCAAGAATACCCCGGATTGGTGCTGTAGACCAAGCCGTCGTTGTCGCCGAGGTTGCGGCTTTGCTTGCGCTTTCCCATGGAGTTCGAAGGTACGAGCTGCCGACACAAACCCGAAAGCCAGAGTCTTGTGTTTCCGGCCTGTTATCACCACAAATCCAAGAGGTGAAGCACTTCATGTTCTGTCAACAGAGAATTGATTGTGCCTTGGGGTTTTGCTTACCAAAGCATGAACTCCCCGAATCGTTCACGTCAAACTTGGAAAGAAATCTTAGCCCCTCAAACCATTCTCCAAACCAAACTCATGAAACAGCGACTTCTCGGGTTCATTGCAACCCTCGCCTTTGTCCCACTTGCATTTGCACAGACGGACAGCGATGCGTTCACGCTTCAAATCCTTCACAACAACGATGGTGAATCTTCTTTGCTTCACGTCGATCACTTTGCTGCAACGGTCAACGCGGAGCGAGAACAAGCGCAAGCCGAGGCCATCCCCACGTTGATGCTGAGCTCAGGCGACAACTTCCTTGCAGGCTTCGTCTTTAACTACAGCCAAACCTCCGGCACGTTCTACGACGCATTGGCGTTGGACCGCATTGGTTATGATGCCCTTTGCTTGGGCAACCATGACTTCGACTTTGGCCCTGAAGTGTTGGCCAACTTGATCAATGCCTACGAACTCACGTCTCCGACTTACCTCAGCGCCAACCTCGATTTTACTCCCGAACCTTCTCTGACCGCCTTGGCCGAGAGTGGTCGTCTTGCCGGCAGCACAGTGATTGAGCGTCAAGGTCAACAAATCGGAATCATCGGTTTGACAACCCCTGAATTGCCAGGAATTTCGAGCCCAGGCGAGGTCATCGTGGAACAGGACGTGGTGACTGCCGTGATGGACGAAGTGAATGCCCTCGAGGCCGAGGGTGTGAACAAAATCATCCTTGTAAGCCACATGCAAGCCGTGAGCAACGACGTCGAATTGGCTTCGCAATTGACAGGTGTCGACCTCATCATCGCGGGTGGAGGTGACCAACTTTTGACGAACGACGAGACCTACTCTGGACCTTACGATGTTTTTGGCGAATACCCACTCACGTACACTGACGCCAACGAAGATCCCATTTACATCGTCACCACGATTGGGAACTACAACTTCCTCGGGAGCCTGCGCCTCACATTTGACGCAAACGGTGTCATCACCAATACCCACAGCGACATCAGCGATGTGATTCCTGTCCCCATGGACGACAGCGCACCTTCGGACTCGACGATGTACGCTGACGTGGTTGCTCCGCTCGAAGCTGCACTTGGCCAAGCCAATGTGATTGTCGACACCGAAATCGCTTGGGACGTGCGCAAACCCGTCATTCGCGCACGGGAAAACGGCATCGGAAGCCTGGTGGCCGACAGCTACCTCGCCAAAGCCCAACAATGGGCTGCCCAGTCAGTGGACATTGACATGCCGGTTCTTGGGATGGCCAATGGCGGCGGCATTCGCTCCAACACGATCTACAGTGCAGGTCCCATCACGGACCAAGACATTGCCAACATCCTGCCGTTCCCCAACTACATCGCGGTGATGGAGGATGTGCCCGCGGAGGTTGTCAAGCGCATACTCGAAAACGCGTACAGCCAGCTGAGCACCGATGTGAACGGGGACATCCTCGGTGAAGATGGCCGCTTCGCGCACATCGCAGGCGGCGTTGTGACCTACGACCTGTCTGGCGAGCCCTACGCCCACGACGCCTCCGGAGCAACGCTCAACCCAGGGAGCAGGATTGTGAGCTTGGTTCTGGACAACGGCACAGTGGTTGTTGAAAATGGACAAAGCGTGGACTCGGTAACCGTGGACATGGCCTCTGTCGATTTCTCCATGAACGGCGGAGATTTTTATCCATTTGACCAAGCAGGACAACCTGTACTTGCGTCCGCATTTTTGGCCCTCGATGCCTTCGAAGAGTTCTTGACCGTTCAACTCGCTGGACAAGTCATGGCCGCGGATTACGACGAACTTGCCAGCCTCGACGCCGGTCGTCAGCGCGTCCTCCGTCCAACTTGTGAAGATCCCTCGGCTTGTACGTTTGGCGAGCCAACCACCTGTTTCTACGAAGACAACTGTGGCGTCTGTGGCGGTGATGGCAGCACCTGCATCGAAGGATGCACCGACCCCTTGGCATGCAATTACTATGAATTGGCCGTTTTGGACGATGGGTCTTGCATTGTTCCTACACCTGGCAACCCTTGCCCAACGAGAGTTGAAGTGCTGGTGAGTGCTGGGTCGGATGATGCTGAAGAACAAATGGACCCAGCCAATCCCTATTTCAGCGGATACCCCTACATGGTCAGCTCGGATTTGGAGTTGATCAACGACAACGGCGACCAAGAAGTGGGCATTCGCTTCGCTTCACTCGAAGTTCCCGCCGGAGCCACCATCGTGAGTGCATACATCCAATTCACTGCAGACAACAGCGACAGCGGCGAAACCAATCTGACGGTGCACGTGGAGGATGACTTGAACCCAGGCACCTACAGCGCGGACTCGCTGAACGACGTGAGCGGCCGCTCGAAATTCTCGACAAGCGTCGATTGGAGCAACGTCCCTGCCTGGTCTGCAGGTTTGGCAGGTTTGGACCAACGAACCCCTGACCTGTCCGTGTTGGTGCAGCACATCGTGGATTTGGAAGGTTGGATGTCTGGAAATGCCATCAACTTCATCGTCACTGGTTCAGGTGAACGCGAAGCTGAGTCGTTCGAGAACGACGAATCTGACCCCTCGCTCGCACCGAAATTGGTGGTGAGCTACCAAGACTTGAGCGGCGAGGGCTGCACCGATGCTGAAGCGAGCAACTACGATCCCGCTGCCACCGAGGACGACGGGTCATGCACCTACGCGCTGAGCTTCCAAGTAAACACCGGCAGCGACGATGTCGAAGAGACACTGAATGAAGATGCCACATACTTCTCTGGCGGACTTCCTTACATGGATAGCTCTGATTTGGAGTTGGTGGAAGATGGTGATGCCACGCAAGCAGTGGGCGTTCGCTTCACGGGGTTGAACATCGCCCAAGGCCAAACCATTGCCTCCGCCCACATTCAATTCACCACGGACGAAGTGAGCACTGGTCCTTGCGACTTGACGATTGCTGTTCAAGATGCAGCTGACAATGCCACGTTTGACGCAGAAATCGCGAACGACGTGTCAGGACGGACCACCTTGGGCAACACCGTGGCGTGGAGCCCCGCGGATTGGACTGTGGCTGGCGAGTCAGGCATGGCACAGCAGACGCCGGATTTGACAGCACTTGTTCAAGCGATTGTCGACAGGGCAGACTGGACTCCCTACAACGCCATGACCTTTGTCCTCACTGGTTCGGGAAGCCGGATCGCAGAAGCGTACGAAGGCGATCCTGCCGCAGCAGCCCAATTGGTGATCGAAGTACTCGGAGAGCCTGTTGTGGCTCAAGGTTGCACGGACCCAACTGCGGCGAATTACGACGCCAATGCAGGAGTCGATGATGGCTCATGTTTGTACACCCAAATGCTCTCCATTGCAGACATTCAACAAGCGCAACTGACAGAGTCTCTCACGGGCGCCGTGGTCCAAACTTCCGGCATCGTCACCTACACTGAGGGAAGCTTCTTCGCCCTGCAAGATGGAACGGGTCCCTACAGCGGAATCAGCGTGTACAGCTCAGGCAACGGTTTGAATGTGGGCGACGACATCACAATCACCGGAACCGTCACTGAGTACAATGGACTCACTGAGTTGATCACCATCACCGATGTTGCTGTGAATGCCACAGGCGTTGCCCTTCCTGCGAACGAAGTCATTGCCACAGGAGACCTCAATGATGAACAGTGGGAAAGTGTGTTGGTCGAAACCACGGGAACCGTCACTGCGTTGGCCAACCAATACGGCGAATGGTTCATCAGCGATGGCACGGGCGATGCCCAAATCGACGACCCGCTTGTGGCCGTTCCTTCGGAACTCGCACTCGGTCAAATTTTCACCGTTCAAGGCCTTGCATCTTACGCCTACGGCTCGTTTGAATTGCGTGCAACGAGTGTCACCGCACAACTCGTCGCAGACCCTTGCGTTTTGGGTGTGGTGTATGTCAGCGAGGCACACAACAGCGGTGTGCCCGAGGATTACATCGAAATATTCAACAGTGGCGACGCACCTTGCTCCTTGGAAGGATTCATGTTGGACGACAACGTCGCATTGACCGATTACACCTTTGGTGACGTGGTTCTGGAAGCAGGCGGTTACTGGATTGGCTATGAAGACGAGCCAAACAGCTTCTCGAGCGGATTGGGAAGCAGTGGAGACATCGTCGTCTTCGCCGACCCGCAAGGAAACAGCTTGGTTGTTGAACTCGTCGTTTCCGGAGGCGATGCGTCCCAAAGCTTCGACGCCGAAGGCAACGGCTGCTACACCTACCCCACACCGGGAACAGCGAACACTTCATGCCTCACGGTCGGTTGCACTGCGGACGACGCCTGCAACTTCGACCCTGCGGCCGAATTGGACAACGGCAGCTGCGATTATGGCGACGGCGTTTTCGCCTGCGACGGCATCACCTGCCTGAACGACGAGGACGGCAATGGGATTTGTGACGAACTCGAGAGTGTACCCTCGTGCCAACTTGGCGTCGTGTATGTCAGCGAAGCGCATACGAGCGGTGAACCCGAGGATTACATTGAGCTCTACAACAGCGGGTCAGAGGATTGTCTCCTGTTTGGTTTCCAATTGGACGACAACGAAGAATTGGCCGATTTCACCTTTGGGCCAGTGGTCCTTGAGGCCGGTGGTTACTGGATTGGTTACGAAGACCAACCCAACAGCTTCAACAGCGGACTTTCGAGCGGAGGCGACCTGGTCGTCTTTGCAGACCCAGACGGAAACACCTTGATTGTGGAGGCAGGACCCTCCATTGGGAATTTGTCAAAGAGCTATGACGAACAAGGCAATGGCTGTTACACCAACCCCACTCCAGGCGCTCCGAACGAAGCGTGCGGCGTTGTTGGTTGCACAGATGCCGCTGCTTGCAACTACAACATGGAAGCCACAAACGACGACGGGAGCTGCACTTACAGCGATGGCGTTCTCGACTGCAACGGCGAATGCATCAATGATGCAGACGGTGATGGCATTTGTGATGAAAATGAAAGCCTGGCGGGATGCACCGACCCAAGTGCGGAGAACTACGATGCCCAAGCATCTGAGGATGATGGATCTTGCTGGGAATCGAGCATTGATTACACCTTGACCGGGACTTACGCCACCGGACTGTTTGACGCCAGTGCGGCCGAAATTGTGGATTACCACCCCGGAAGCAAGCGCATTTTCTCTGTCAACGCAGCGGTGTCCAATGTGGATGTGCTGAATGCGTGGAATCCTGCCAACCTCAATTTGGCCTTCAACATCGACGTCTCAGCATACGGCGCTGCAGCAAACAGTGTGGCCGTCTTTGGTGATTACGTTGCTGTGGCTGTTGAAGCATACGCCGTAGACGAACTCGGCAAAGTCGTGATTTTTGACGTGGATGGCAATTTCGTGAGTGCCGTGACTTGCGGTTACTGGCCAGACGCCTTGTCTGTGAGCCACGATGAGACGATGATTGCGGTGGCCAACGAAGGGCAGCCCAACGATGCATACACCATCGATCCAGTTGGTTCTGCCACGTTGATTGATGTCACAGATCCCTACAACCCCGTCTCCATGGAGGTGGACTTCGAAGGACTGACCGAAGCTGACCTTCCTGAAGGCACTCGGATTTTTGGACCCAACGCGAGCATCGCGATGGACTTAGAGCCTGAATACGTGGCGTTCAGTGGAGATGACAACACCTTGTTTATCAATTGCCAAGAAAACAACTGCATGGTCGTTGCCGACGTTGCCACGGGAACAATCACAGACCTCTGGAGCTACGGATTCAAGGACCACAGCTTGGAAGAAAATGCAATGGATGTCTCCGACAAGGACGACGTGATCAACATCTCGACTTGGCCTGTGAAGGGCATGTACATGCCCGACGCCATTCACTCCTTTGAGACGGATGGGGTGACCTACATCGTCACAGCCAACGAAGGCGATGCCCGCGACTACGACGCCTACAGCGAAGAAGCCCGCATCAAAGATCTTGCCCTTGACCCCGCAGTCTTCCCGAATGCAGACACGTTGCTGGCCGATGAAAACTTGGGACGCCTCAAAACGACCACGGAAATGGGCGACTGGAACGGAGACGGACTCTACGAGGAACTTTACTGTTACGGTGCACGATCGTTCTCGATCTGGGGAACCGATGGAACCCTCGTTTACGATTCTGGCCGCGAGTTCGAAGACATTGTCAGCACCCTGTTCCCGGACGATTTCAACAGCACAAACAGCGGCAATGACAGCTTCGACAACCGCTCGGACGACAAAGGTGCAGAGCCGGAAGGCGTGGACATCGGTGAAATCAACGGTCGCTTGTATGCATTCATCGGTCTCGAGCGCCAGTCTGCCGTGCTCATCTATGACATCACGGAGCCTTCTGCGCCGGTCTACCAGCGCTACCTCAGCAACCGCGATTTCAGCGTGAGCAACAACGACATTGCCGCGGATGCCAGCGCCGCTGGTGACCTCGGTCCAGAAGGTTTGAAATTCATCTCATCTGCTGATTCACCTGACGGCACTCCCTACCTCATCACTGGCAACGAAATCTCGGGGACAGTGACCGCGTACGCGCTGACCAGTGAAGTCATGGAACAAACAGACGTCTTCGGTTGCACCTACCCATTTGCGCTGAACTACAATTCAGAAGCCAATGTGGATGACCTGAGCTGCGAGTTTGACCTCGCGACCTCATGCCCAGCTGACCTCACCCAAGACGGAGCCATCAACACCCAAGATTTGCTCGAATTCCTGATTGACTTTGGCACATTCTGCGATTGACGCTGGAAAATGAACCGTCACGAACTGGAAGCCCTGGCCATCAATGGCCGGGGCTTTTTTCATGAGACGACTTGCCCTCAAGTAGCTTTGCACCATGGCCAAACGACGAGGCAAACCACCACGCATTCCCCAGTTGGGCAATCACGGACTTGACGACGCCTTGCACGCGTACGCCACGGACTTGTCCAGCACCGAGCCTACCGGCCTTGCAGCCTTGCGCCGCGCCACTTGGACCCAAACGGTCAAGCCCCAAATGCTGTGCGACGAGTTGCAAGGGCGCCTTTTGGCCTCGATGAGTCACATGATCTCGCCCACACGCGTGTTGGAGTTGGGCACCTTCACCGGATACGCCACCGCATGCTGGGCCGAAGGGCTCATGCCTGAAGGCACGGTCGACACTGTGGATGTGAACGACGAGCTCCATGCGATCCAAGACAAGCACTGGGCCAAATTGGGCATCGCCGACCGCATCCGCCGACACACGGGCAAAGCCATGGACATCCTCGACCGCGGCATGCTCTATGACGCAGATCCTCGCCCGTTGGACGTGGTGTTTGTCGATGCCGACAAGGAACACCAAAAGGCCTATGTCGACTGGGCCATTGACCACGTCCGAGACGGCGGATGGATTGTGGTGGACAACGTGCTGTGGTGGGGTGAGGTCCTGCGCGTGCAAGATGGCACGTCAGAAGACCCTTACGCCGTTCGGATTCACGAACTCAATGCGCACATGAAAGGCCATCAGGACCTGGACAACGTGTTGTTGCCCCTTCGGGATGGCCTTCACGTCGCGCGGCGCAAGCCACGCGGGTAAGCAGGAAAGAATCAGGCGAGGACGTCCGCCACGGCATCCGCCGCTTCTTTGAGCAAGATGGCGCTGCGTACCTCCAATCCAGACTCGTCGATGATCTTTTTGGCTTCTTCCGCGTTGGTGCCCTGGAGACGTACAATGATCGGCACATTGATGTCGCTCATGTTCTTGCAAGCGTCCACCACCCCTTGCGCCACGCGGTCGCAACGGACGATGCCTCCGAAGATGTTGACCAAAATGGCCTTCACCGCGGGGTCTTTCAAAATGATGCGGAACGCCTTCTCCACACGGGCCGCATCGGCGGTTCCGCCCACATCCAAGAAGTTGGCGGGCTCACCGCCGCTGAGCTTGATGATGTCCATGGTGGCCATGGCCAAACCGGCGCCGTTCACCATGCAACCGACGTTGCCGTCGAGCTTCACGTAGTTCAGGCCCGCTTCATCGGCTTCCACCTCCGTCGCGTCTTCCTCGGTCTTGTCGCGCATCGCAGCGTAATCGGGGTGACGGTACAAGGCATTGCCGTCGAGACTCACCTTGGAATCCACGGCAATGATTTTGTCGTCGGACGTCTTCAACACGGGATTGATTTCAAACATGGCTGCATCGCAACCGAGGTATGCGGCGTAGAGCGCTTGGGTGAATTTCACCATTTGCTTGAAGCCCTGCCCAGACAACCCAAGGTTGAAGGCGATGCGACGCGATTGGAATCCTTGCAGACCCACAGCCGGATCGACTTCCTCTTTGAAAATCAAATGAGGCGTGGCTTCCGCCACCGCTTCAATGTCCATGCCACCCTCGGGCGAGTACATGATGATGTTCTTGCCAGAAGCGCGGTCGAGCAGCACACTCATGTAATATTCTTCGGGCTCATTGTCACCGGGGTAGTACACGTCCTCCGCGATGAGAATCTTGTTGACCTGCTTGCCTTCCTTGGACGTTTGGGCTGTGACGAGGTGTCCGCCCAAAATGCCTGCAGCCTTCTCTTTCACGTGATCCAAACCCTTCGCAAGCACCACCCCGTGAGAACCCGTTTCCGTCACGACGCCTTTTCCGCGGCCGCCGGCGTGGATTTGAGCTTTCACCACGAACCACTCCGTGCCTGTTTCTTCTGCCAAAGCGACAGCCGCTTCGTGCGCGGCTTCAGGAGTGTCTGCAACTTTGCCTCGCTGGATGGCGACGCCAAACGACTGGAGGATGCTTTTGCCTTGATATTCGTGGATGTTCATGCCAAAGGTGTTGTGTGAATCGGCCGCAAAGGTAGTAGCTTTCAGGCGTGATTCAAGCCAGGAACATCGTCAAAAGGTTTGGGGAGTTGGAGGTCCTCCGCGGGGTGGACTTGACTGTCAAAGCAGGCGAGATTGTGAGCATCGTGGGCGCGTCAGGTGCCGGCAAAACCACCCTCCTTCAAATCTTGGGCACGCTGGACATGCCCGACTCAGGTGACGTCAACATTGGCGGAAAAAGCACTTCAGGATTGTCCCGTCGCGAGCTCAGTGCGTTTCGCAACGAGAACCTTGGGTTTGTCTTCCAGTTTCATCGTCTGCTGCCCGAGTTCAACGCCTTGGAGAACGTTCTCATGCCCGCCTGGATTGCGGGCAAGTCGACCGATGAAAGCCGAATGCGCGCGAGGCAATTGCTCGAAGAGCTCGGCATGGGCCACCGCATGGAGCACAACCCCGCTGAATTGTCAGGGGGTGAACAACAACGCGTGGCTGTGGCGCGCGCCCTGATGAACGCACCGAGCGTGCTGCTGGCCGATGAGCCTTCGGGCAATTTGGACTCTGAAAACGCAGCCCTGCTGCACGACCTCTTTTTTGACTTGCGTGACCGTTTGGGCCAAACCATCGTGCTGGTCACCCACAACGAACAGCTCGCCCAACGGGCCGACCGCATGCTCCGCATGGCCGACGGCCAATTCGTTTGATCGCGCCCATCCGTCGGATCACAACGCGTCCCGCCGGAACACAGCGGTCACAGCGAGTTTGTCATGAAGCGCCTGGCGGTGTGGGGCCAAAAGCAACAACGTCCCCAGGCTGATCACCAACCCCGCAGGGCCCGCCAACCATCCCAACATCCCCAGTCCGGTCAAGCCTGCCAAGGCCCCCAAGAGCGGTCGAATGAATTTGATGGCAAACCGCTTCACGAACAACACGGTATCCCCTGATGTGCCGTTGGCGTGACCAACGCGGAGTCCCAACATCCACTTTCCTGGACTTGCCCCTGTCAAACCTTCAATCAGGGGGTAACCAATGCCAAGCAACGCTGTGGCGGCGAGCAACCCCTGCACGCCGTGAACCATGCCGGCCTCGACAAGCACCTCCTCCATGGGGGCGTACAGTGCAAGCAAGTCGTCCGTTCCTGGCAAACTCTCGACCACACTGACCCATCCCCAACCCTTCCACGCGAACAGCATCACTGCCATGGTGCTCAAGAAATAATCCAACACGGCCGCGGCAAGACGGGGTCCCGCGCCCACTCTTTGGGGCGCAGCAGATTCCATGGAAGGTTCCAACATGCCGCCAAGATATCGACTGAAATCGAGCGCGTTGTTGCTGTGCGCGCACAGAAAAATGGCAAAACACTATGCGTGCACAGGATAATCGTGTACTTTGGACGCCATGGACGCCCAAGAAACCATCGATTTTCAACTGCGCTGGGGCTGGAGCAAATTGACAAGGCTCTACACCAGTCTTGCCGAATCCCACGGCATCAGTATGAGTGTGGGCTACGCCTTGTTGAGCATCGAGCGAGACGGCACGCCAAGCACCAAACTCGGCCCCCGCATGGGAATGGAAGCCACCAGCCTTTCGAGGACCCTCAAAAGCATGGAAGGTCGCGGGCTCATTGAACGACGACCTGACGACCAGGACCGACGCTCGGTTCGTGTGTTCTTGACCCAAGATGGCATCCAAGCGCGGCGCCAAATTCGAGAACTGGTCATCGAACTGAATGCCAGGCTGCACGAATTGCTGGGGGAAGAAGCCGCCAGCCAACTCCTACAAGGGCTGGCCAGGCTGAACGAACTCTTGGAAGTGCCCGACCAGCTGATCCCTCCCAATTGGCAACCCCAAACCGAATCTCTCCAGAAATGACAACTCCCCTCCCCTTCCACCGAATCAAACGCGTGGCCGTGCTCGGCTCCGGCGTGATGGGGTCGGCCATCGCATGCCACCTCGCCCAATGCGGCGTGGAAGTCATGTTGCTCGACCTTCCTGCAGCAGAAGGGCCTCGCGACGGCGTGGCAGCAGGCCATTTGGCCAAAGCCCTCAAGTCCAAGCCTTCCCCCATTTACAGCAAGCGGTTTGCCACACGCATCGAAACCGGCAACTTCGACGACGACCTCCCGCGCATTTCCGATTGTGATTGGATCCTCGAGGTCATCGTGGAGCGACTCGACATCAAGCAGCAGCTGTTTGAGCGGGTCGAGCAGCACCGCAAGCCCGGAACCTTCATCACGTCCAACACGAGCGGCATTCCGATTGGCATGCTGTCCGAGGGGCGCAGCGAGGACTTCCGAAAGCATTTCTGCGGCACCCACTTCTTCAATCCGCCCCGCTATTTGCAGCTGTTGGAGATCATTCCCGGGCCGGACACCCTGCCTGAGGTGTTGGACTTCTTCACGGCTTACGGCGAACGCATTCTTGGCAAGCAAAGCGTGCTCTGCAAAGACACGCCAGCGTTCATCGCGAACCGCGTGGGCGTCTTCGCCATCCAAGCCCTCTTCCATACGGTGGAGGACATGGGGTTGAGCGTCGAGGCGGTCGACAAGTTGACTGGACCTGCGATGGGCCGCCCCAAGAGCGCCACGTTCCGCACCTGCGACGTGGTCGGCTTGGACACCCTCGTGCACGTGGCCAAAGGCGTGGCCGACAACTGCCCCAACGACGAACGGGCCGAAGTGTTCGCCATTCCTTCCTACGTGAAGCACCTCGTCGACCAAGGTTGGCTGGGGAGCAAGTCTGGCCAGGGCTTCTACAAGAAGGTGGTGGCCGACGGCAAGAAAGAGATCCACGCTTTGGACCTCAAGACGCTTGAATACAAGCCCAAACAAAAGGTCCAATTCGCCACCCTCGCCGCCGCCAAAAACGTCGACGACCTGCATGAGCGGACCAAGCTCCTGTTCCATGGTCAAGACCAGGCCGGAGAATTCTACCGCCGCATTTTCGCGGACGTCTTTGCCTACGTCAGCCACCGTGTTCCCGAGATCAGCGACGAACCCTACCGCATCGACGACGCGTTGCGCGCCGGATTTGGGTGGGAGCTCGGCGCCTTTGAAAGCTGGGACGCCATTGGTCTGCAGGCCGGGCTCGACGCCTGCGCCGCACGCGGTCTCGAGGTGGCGAGCTGGGTGCACGATTTGGTCGCTTCTGGCGCCACGAGCTTTTATGGCGTGGCCGACGGGAAGCGAACTTGCTGGGACGTGCCGACGAAGAGCCACACCGTCATTCCCGGACAAGACGGACGCATCGCGCTGTCGTTGTTGGGCGAGGACAAGACGGTTTGGGCCAACAGCGGCACCACCATCCAAGACCTCGGCGATGGCATCCTCAACATCGCGTTCCACACCAAGATGAACACCATCGGTGCGGAGGTCATCGAGGGCCTCAACAAGGTCATTGACCTCGCCGAAAGCGACCCCCAATGGCGCGGCGTGGTCATCAGCAACGAGGGCGGCAACTTCTCTGCAGGCGCCAACGTCGGCATGATTTTCATGCTCGCCGTGGAGCAAGAGTGGGACGAATTGGACTACGCCGTCCGCTTGTTCCAAAACACCACAATGCGCCTGCGCTACAGCGGCATCCCCGTGGTGGCGGCGCCGCACCAATTGACGTTGGGTGGCGGCTGTGAGGTGTGCCTGCACGTCGACAAAGTCGTGGCGCACGCAGAAACCTACATCGGCTTGGTGGAGTTTGGAGTTGGGGTGATTCCCGGAGGGGGCGGAACCAAGGAGTTTGTGCTTCGGTTGAATGACGAACTCAAAGAAGGAGACGTTCGCATCAACGCGATGCGAGAGCGCTTCTTGACCATTGGCCAAGCCAAGGTGGCCACGTCGGCATACGAGGCCTTTGAGCTCGGCTACTTGCGTGAGGGCGTGGACGAGGTCGTGGTGAACCGACGCGATCAACTTGCCCGCGCCAAGGCCGCCGCAGTTGCGATGGCAGACAAAGGCTACACGCAGCCCGTCAAGCGCAAGGACATCACCGTCATGGGCCAGGAAGGCATGGGAATCGTCTACGCCGGGGCCAACAGCATGGAAGCCGGCAGCTACATCTCGAAACACGACGCCTTGATCAGCGAAAAACTCGGCTACGTCATGTGCGGCGGCGACCTCAGCGCCCGCACAGATGTGAGTGAACAATATTTGCTCGACCTCGAACGTCGGGCCTTCGTCGAACTCTGCACCAAGCGCAAGACCCTTGAGCGCATGCAGAGCTTGATTCAAAAGGGCAAAATCCTTCGGAACTGATGGACGCATACATCATTGGTGGATACCGATCCGCCGTCGCCAAAGCCCCACGTGGTGGGTTCCGCTTTTTGCGGGCCGACGACTTGGGAGAGCAAGTGATTCGTCGTTTGGTGTCGGATTTTCCCCAGCTCGACAAAGCGCGCATCGACGACGTCATCGTCGGCAACGCGACCCCCGAAGCCGAGCAAGGACTCAATCTCGGACGCATGGTTTCGCTCATGGGCCTCGACACGGAGAAGGTGCCCGGCATGACGGTCAACCGCTACTGCGCCAGTGGCCTTGAAACCATCGCCATCGCCTCGGCCAAAATCCACGCGGGCATCGCCGACTGCATCATTGCAGGTGGCATTGAAACGATGACGCCCATTCCGTTTGGCGGTTGGCGCCTCGTGCCCAACGCCCGTGTGGCCAAAAACAACCCCGAATGGTACTGGGGCATGGGGTTGACCGCGGAAGCCGTCGCCAAGGAATTCAACATCTCGCGTGAGGACCAAGACGCCTTCGCCGTGGAAAGCCATGCCCGAGCGGCTGCGGCCATCGACAGCGGAGCCTTCGCATCGGGCATTGCCCCCATCACCGTGAACGAGGTCTACCTCGACGAAAACGAAAAGCGCCAAGAACGCCAGCACGTCATCGACACCGACGAAGGCGTCCGTCGCGGCACCAACCCAGAGGCCTTGGCCAAACTCCGTCCCGTCTTCGCTGAAGGAGGCTCGGTCACGGCCGGCAACAGTTCGCAAACCTCGGACGGCGCCGCCTTTGTGATGGTGGTCAGCGAGCGCATGCTGAAGGAACTCGGCGTCGAACCCATCGCGCGTCTGAAGTCCTACCACGTGAGCGGCCTCGAACCGCGCATCATGGGCGTCGGTCCGATTTATGCCGTGCCTGAGGCCTTGAAAAAGGCAGGCCTCACCCAAGCCGACATCGCGCGGTACGAGCTGAACGAAGCCTTTGCGAGCCAAAGCGTGGCCGTGCTTCGCGAACTCGACCTCGACCCGGCGACCGTCAACGTCCACGGCGGCGCCATCGCGTTGGGTCACCCCCTCGGCTGCACCGGTGCCAAGCTCACCGTGCAGCTTCTCCACGAATTGAAAACCCAAAACGCCAAGCACGGCATCGTCACGATGTGCGTGGGCACCGGACAAGGTGCGGCTGGCGTGTTTGAAATGCTCTAACTCAACGACATGACTTCTGGAAACCCTACCCCATCCAAGGCCATCACCGGCGGTGAATTCCTCATCCGTGACGTGAGTGCCGACGAAATCTTCACGCCTGAAGAGTGGACCGAAGAGCATCGCATGATGCTGCAAACCGGTCTGGACTTTGTGGCCCAACGCATCATCCCCAACCTCGAACGCATCGAAGCCCTTGAAGAAGGCCTGACGCCCAAGCTCCTCGAAGAGGTCGGAGAACTCGGCCTGCTCGGAAGCTCGGTGCCTGAGGAATTGGACGGACTTGGTTTGGACTTCAAGAGCACCATGCTCATCACGGAAAGCATGGGCGGCGCGCACAGTTTCGCCGTCAGCTTCTCTGCCCATACGGGCATCGGCACGCTTCCCATTTTGTACTACGGGAACGACGCCCAGAAAAAGAAGTACATCCCGGGCTTGGCCACCGGCCAGCTCAAAGGATGCTACTGCTTGACAGAACCTGGGAGCGGCTCGGACGCCAACAGCGGCAAGACGTCGGCCAAGTTGAACGAAGCAGGCACCCACTACGTCCTCAATGGCCAAAAGATGTGGATCACCAACGGCGGATTCGCCGACGTGATGATTGTGTTTGCCAAAATTGACGACGACGAGAACCTGAGCGCCTTCATCCTCGAAAAAGGCTACGAAGGCATCACGATGAATCCGGAAGAGAAGAAGATGGGCATCAAAGGGTCAAGCACCCGGCAGCTCTTCTTCAACGACGTTCAGGTGCCCGTGGAAAACCTCCTCTACGAGCGCGGCAAAGGCTTCAAGATTGCCGTGAACATCCTCAACATTGGACGCATCAAGCTCGGTGGGGTGGTCATCGGCTCGTGCAAAGACGCCATTACGGAAAGCGTGAAGTACGCGAATGCACGGGAGCAGTTTGGACGTCCCATCAGTAAGTACGGGGCGATTCGCCACAAACTTGGCGAGATGGCCATCCAGACGTACGCCCTTGAAACGGCTGTGTACCGCGCCACCCAAAACATCGACGACGCCATCGCCGACCTCGCAGCAGGCGGCATGGACAAGGGTGAGGCAACTCTGAAAGGCATCGCGGCCTTTGCCCCTGAATGCGCCATGATGAAGATTCTCGGCTCTGAGGTGACAGACTACGTGGTCGACGAAGCGGTGCAGGTTCACGGAGGCATGGGCTACAGCGCGGAGACCCGCGCCGAGCACGCCTACCGCGACGCCCGAATCAACCGCATCTTCGAGGGCACCAACGAGATCAACCGCATGCTCACTGTCGACATGATCTTGAAGAAGGCCATGAAAGGCGAGCTCGATTTGATGACGCCTGCGATGGCGGTGGCGAATGAGCTGACGGGCATTCCTGAGTTTGGGGACGCGCCTGCAGACATCTACGAGAAGCACTTGGGCTACATCAAGAACTTCAAAAAAGCCACGCTCATGGTGGCGGGTTCCGCAGCCCAAAAACTCATGATGTCCCTCGCCAAAGAGCAGGAGATTCTGATGGGCATCGCCGACATGGCTGTTTGGACTTACACGGCAGAGAGCATGGTGTTGCGTGCCCAAAAAGTGGCCGCCAATCAAGGCGCAGAAGCGGCGGCATTGCCAACCGACATGATGCAGACCTACCTCTACTGGGCCGCCGACCGCATCAACATGGCGGGCAAGGAAGCCCTCATGGGATTTGCGGAAGGAGATGAACTCAAAATGATGCTCATGGGCATGAAGCGCTTCACCAAGGTGGACCCCTTCAACACCAAGGAGGCCCGTCGCCGCGTGGCGCAGGCGCTCATCGACAAGAACAAATACCCGTTCTAACATCTCACCCATTCGTGGTGAACAACTGCCGGGGGAGTGCTGCATTGGGCGGTGCTCCCCCGCGGTAATTTTGGGGTATGGCAAAGAAGAAAATCATCACGGCGAAGTCCCAGAAGTTTCTGGAGGCTTACCTGAACAACGCGTCGCCCACCGGCTTTGAATCCGAGGGCCAAAAGCTGTGGCTCGACTACATCAAGCCCTACATCGACACCCACATTGTCGACACGTACGGCACCGTCGTGGGCGTCATCAACCCGGACGCCCCGTACAAAGTGGTCATCGAGGCGCACGCCGACGAGATCAGCTGGTTTGTGCACTACATCACGAGCGACGGATTCATCTACTTGCGACGCAACGGCGGAAGCGACCACCAAATCGCCCCGTCCAAGCGCGTGAACATCCACACCAAGAACGGCATCGTGCCCGGCTTGTTTGGCTGGCCTGCCATCCACACACGCTCGGCCGGAAAAGAAGAAGCGCCCACGTTGAAGAACATCTTCTTGGACGTCGGTGCCAAGAACAAAGAAGAGGTGGAAAAGATGGGCATCCACGTGGGATGCGTCGTGACCTACCCCGACGAGTTCATGGTCCTCAACAAGGATTGGTACGTGGGGCGTGCCCTCGACAACCGCGCGGGTGGCTTCATGATTGCCGAGGTGGCGCGCATGTTGCACGAGAACAAGGTGAAGTTGCCGTTTGGGCTGTACATCACCAACTCGGTGCAGGAGGAGATTGGCTTGCGAGGCGCCCAAATGATTGCCGAGCGCTTGCAACCCGACGTGGCGATTGTCACCGACGTGACCCACTGCACCCACACGCCCATGCTCAACAAGATTGAGCAAGGCGACACCGCGGCGGGCAAGGGCCCAAGCGTGACCTACGGTCCTGCCGTCCAGAACAACCTGCTCCAACGCATCATCGACACGGCAGAGAAGAACAAGATTCCGTTCCAGCGTCAAGCAGCGAGCCGTTTCACGGGCACGGACACTGACGCGTTTGCCTACTCCAACCAAGGAGTGCCGAGTGCGTTGATCTCCCTCCCCTTGCGCTACATGCACACCACCGTGGAAATGGTGCACAAGGACGACGTGGAGAATTGCATCCGCCTCATCTATGAAACACTCCAAAACATCAAGCCAGGGGAAGACTTCAAGTACCTCTGAACGATGCGACGACCGACTGAACAAAGGGGCTTTTCGGCCCCTTTGTTGTGCATCGAACTTCCGTGATGTATTTTTGTTGTACATACAACTATTGTTGAAACACCACAAAACCATGCGCGCACCATTCCTGGCCTCTTGCCTTCTTGCCATGGTCAGTTGGACCCAAGCCCAATCCACCATGAACACCGTATTTCACCCCGCCGATTCCCGCGGCCACGCCGACCATGGCTGGCTCGATACGTATCACAGTTTCAGCTTTGCGAGCTGGCACAACCCTGAGCGCATGCACTTCGGTGCGCTGCGCGTGCTGAACGACGATGCTGTGACAGGGGGCGCCGGATTTGGCACCCACCCCCACGACAACATGGAGATCGTGAGCATTCCCTTGTCCGGGGATTTGGAGCATCAAGACAGCATGGGCAACAAGACTGTCATTCGTGAGGGAGATGTCCAAATCATGAGTGCCGGAACAGGCGTCATGCACAGCGAGAAAAACCACAACGCTGACGAGGACGTGCGGTTTTTGCAGATTTGGGTCTTCCCCAGCGAGCGCGACCTCACCCCATCGTATGGTCAAATCACCATGGACCTCGCGGACCCACAAGACAAGCTCCAATGCGTGGTGTCACCTGATGGCCATCAGGGTGTCAAAATTCACCAAAACGCGTGGTTTCACGTGGGCCGTTTGTCGGCAGGATGGAAGGACAGCTACGCACTGCACGGAGCCGGCCAGGGCGTCTACGCCATGGTGCTCGAAGGCGAGGCCACTGTTGGTGGACAGCCTTTGGGACGTCGGGATGCCGTGGGGATTTGGAATGCAGAGCGCGTGGACATTGAAGCCAAAGACGACACACGCATTCTCCTGATTGAGGTGCCGATGCAGTGGTGAGGGCGCTTGCTGGTGCGAGAGCCTAGAGGTCGAGCAGCTGACGGAACATGTACACGTCGAGCGGCTTTTCCATGAGTGCAATGACACTTGAATCCGCTTCTGCTTGATTCAACTCACTGCGGTCAATGCTCGCACTCAGCATGTAAATGCGGCACATGGCTTGGACCGACTCCGGAAGCGTTCTAAACATCTCGAGCCATGCAAACCCATCTGTGCCGGGCATCCGAATGTCCAGCAAAATCCACCTCGTCGCAGTCCATGTGGGCCCTTCCGCTTGGACATGACGAAAAGCCCTTTCCGGATCGGTGAAAGCCTGAATGTCGGAGGTCAAGCGCGCCAACTTGAGCAACTTGGTGTTGACCTTGTTGTCAATGTCGCTGTCGTCAATGAGGATGACTTGCATGTCTCCGAATGTACATCAATTGGCGGCTTGGTTTGCGCCAGCCAAATCAAGAACCGTCAAAACTCTGACTCGGGATCTTCGATCCAACGAATGGCCCGGCTCAACGTGTTGGACCAAGAAGCTTTCGATGCTTGACTCACCTCGGATTCCCCCTGACAAGCATCGCGAACCTCGGCGAGCGCATTGCGCAGGGCCAGCAAGTTGCGCGCATAAGATTCGTTGATTTTGGTCGACCGAGTGCGTGCACGCGCCAATTCTGCCGCCTCCTCGACCAACCGTTTGAGCTCAGCCTCGTTCCATGGTTTGGAGATGTACTTGTAGATGCGGCCCTTGTTGATGGCGTCAATCACCGCATCGATGTCCGCGTGACCAGTCAAGAGCATTCGGACTGGATCGGGATGATCCGCCATGATCATTTCGAAGAACTCAACGCCACTGATGTCGGGCATTTTTTGGTCTGAGATGACGACGTCAATCGGATGTTCCTCCAACATCCGAACAGCCTCACTGGGAACTGTGGTCACATGGACCTGGAAATCTCTGCGAAAAGCGGCCCGAAAAGCCGTCAAATTGTGCGCTTCGTCGTCGAGGTAAAGGACGTGAATCATAATGGAAAGGAGATGAGAAAGGTGGAGCCTTCGCCAGGGGTGGATTGAATGTCAAGCGCCGCGCGGTGGTCGTCCAAAATGCCTTTGACAATGCTCAACCCCAACCCCGTTCCTTCCCCCACGTCTTTGGTGGTGAAAAAGGGGTCAAAGATTTGGGATTGCACGGCCTCGCTCATGCCGATTCCATTGTCTTCGATGGCCACCTGCACTGCGCTCTGGCCGTCGTTCTGGGCGACGCGCGTGCGAATCCTCACCGTCCGCTCTGTCGGTGGCAATTGGGTTTTGCCCGTGGCTTGCGCCGCATTGGTGATCAAGTTCATGAACACTTGATTCAACTTTCCTGGCTGACAAGGCATGGCAGGCACATTTGGTGCCAAATCCACATGGAGCTGGACCTCATCTTTAAGTGAGGAGCGAAGAATGATCAAGGTGGACTCCAGCAGGTCGTTCAGATTGGCTTCGGTCGCGGCATCGCCATCCATGCGACTGAAAATACGCAGCCCTTTGACGATTTCGGACGTGCGGGTGGTTCCGTCGTCAATGCCGGTCAACAGTTCGTCGATTTCTTGGATGGTGAAATCCATGTCGAGCTCCGTCATGCGATTCTGAAGGGCCTTTACGCGATCCTTCCATTGCCCGTCTTCCACATCCATTTCCGTCAACATGCGCAACACTTCCGTGACGTCGTCAAAATCGCGTCGCAGCGATTGGGCACTCGAACTGACAAAATTGATGGGGTTGTTCAATTCATGGGCAATGCCCGCTGTGAGCTGACCAATGCTTGCCAGCTTTTCAGATTGAACGAGTTGATCTTGTGCCAACTTGAGTTCCTCCAGGGTGGCGCGCAATTTGTCGTTTCGTTCTTCGAGCTCCTCCGTGCGCTGACGCACTTTTCGCTCCAAGACTTCATTTTGGTCCTTGGTGATTTTCTCATTGAGTTGACTGACGCGCAACTGCTCTTCCCTTGCTTTTGCAGACTCCCGCTTGAACTGGTTGATTCGGTCTGCAAGGGCCAAAGAGAGCAAAACGACCTCGACGATGCTGCCGACCGGCATGGCCAAATTGTTGACACTTTGAGGCACAAAAGGCAAAGGACTGCCCGAAAACTGGCTTGCCGCAAACATGAACACCGTCAACAAGAAAAAGGAAAATGCGACAAGCAGGTAAAAGGCCGATCGCTGCCCTTGCCTCCAGACGTGAATCGAAGCAGGGATGACAAGGATCGCTCCCAAAGCCACAAAATTGATGGTTTGAAAGGCCCAGTTCAACTTGCCGACGACCAAAAAGACAGATGCCAAGAGATAGAACGACATCAATCCATTGAACACGTAGTAATACCGGCGGCCTTTCCTTGCAAGATCCAGGAAGCGATTGACAAAGAGAATCGTGGTGACCCCCGAAAATATGCCCACCACATGAACAGAGCGTATGCCCAACCAAGACGTCCCATCCCATCCTGGCAACACCCCTTGGTACCCTGCCAAACACAACTGAGACAACGCAACACCGATGAGGAACAACACATACAGAAGATAGGACCGGTCCTCCACGGTGAAGTACAGGACCGCGTTGTACAGCAACATGACCAACATGATGCCCGCATAAAAGCTGAAGAACACATCACGCATGAAGCTCCACTCACGCAATTCGTTCAGACTTGCCACACGCAACGGCACAGAGATCTGCTTTCCCGACTTGAATCCCATGTAAATGACATCCTCGACGCATTGCTCGGCGCCTCCCAAAGGGAACCTTGGGAAAGCTCCATCCGAAGAAAACCGCTGACTCCTGGCTCCGCCGCGTGAAGGAACCCCATGGATTTGCCAAGGACCATCCTTGATGGCACCATCGCACGTAGAGAGAAAGACGATGCTGTCGATTTGGGTCGTCGCCACCTCCAAGTATTGCGCCCCAAATGAAGAAGAAAACCCGTTCAGCTCAATCCAATGCCATTCACCGTCGTTGCCCAAATTGATGAGCTTCTCCTCCAAAGTCCTTTTCGATGCGTTGCGAAGCTGCTCCAACGAAGGATGGGCGTTCCATTCGCCTTCCAGCTCTGCCGCCAAGTCGCCGACAAAGCGGTCCTGGGCCCTCGAGTTTTGGGCATGGGCAGGTGCCAACACCATCAGCAAAAGCACAATGGAGAGCAACCGCCACATGGTCAAATGGTCAAATTCAGGCGGATGGTCAACTGCCCCTTGGGTCCATGGACATGGGTGGTGACATCTTCTGGCCGGTTTCGAATGGCGTCCATCAATTGGCGAACCGAGGGGTCCACATCTTCGTGATAATCGGGATGCACAAAGTGTTCCACGGTCGCCCGCAATGATTCCTTGGGATACACAAAATATCCGTCTTTGCCAAGGTCGGTCCGCAACCGCCAGCCGTGTTTTTCTCGCCAGCGGCGGGTGACCGGTGAGGTCAGGGCCACGAGGTGTTTGGCTTCCAGCAAGGGCATTGCCGCCATGGCCACTTGAATCAAAAATTCAGACCCCAATCCCATGCCTGCCAACTCAATCGAATTCCAAAGGGCATTCAATTCGTAGGCCTTCTCCGGAATGATGTCCTCCAAAAAGGCAGTGACCTTGTCGTCCACATGCCCCACAGCTTGGTGCAAGGGAAAGTCATTCGCCACCTGTCCTGGCTGCAATCGGGCGCCTGCAAGCACCCGCTCGCCGTCTGGCGTTAACACCGCGATGATCCACACGTCGTCCCTTCGAAACCAATCGGTCCGAAACGAAGACAGGTTCTTGATGCCGTAGGCCTCAAGAACGCGCTTGTGGCCTTGAAGGAGCCGCTTGCACAGTTGGGGATCGTGTGAAGCGCGCGACATGAGGACGATGGCTTCGTCCACTTGGGCCGCACGGCGGATCCGTTCAACGGAGGGTCTTGTGGGTGAGCTGCTCATGCAAGTCCATGGTGATTCGTGCGTCGGGGAGATTCTCGCCCAAAGCGAGTCGACGGCAGGCCTCGGCGGCGTGGGCGCCGCCCGCCGCAACCCCGGTGTAAGTCTGTGGCCAACTGACGAGTTCTGCACCGACTTTGGGCAAGCTGGCTTGGCCGCGCTCCGAGGCGTTGGCCACATCCACAAAGGCGTCGAGCGCCTCTGGGGTCCAGCGATCCATGTTGGTGAACGAACGCATGGTCGCTTCGTCGATCCGACCGTGAACAAATCCACTTCCTCGCTCGGGGTGATCATAACGCTCGATGTCCAGCATGCCCCTGTCGTTGGTGTCCATCACCAGGGGGACTCCCCGGGCAGCCGCTTCCAATCGGAGATGGGCCTTGATGGACAAAGAGTCACATGCATCGACCACAACGTCACACCCTTCCATGAAGGAAGAGAGGTTGTCTTGGTGGACACCTTCGTCATAAATCTCAATGTCAAAATAGGGGTCAAACTCCGCAATGGCGCGGGCGGCTACCACCCATTTGGGCAATTCCAACTCGTGCAGCCCACATCGAATGCGGTTGAGGTTGGACAATTCCACCACGTCGAAGTCCGCCAGTTTGAGCCGACCGCATCCGCGTTCCATGGCCAAGGCGATCGCGGTGCTTTGTCCCACGCTCAACCCCGCGATGCCCACGGTCTTCGAGCGCAACGAAGCGGTCTCCTCACGTGTGATTTTGTCCCGGTTTCGGTTGGTTCGCACCTCGATGAATGCGTCTTCTGGAAGGATGTGGACCAACCGTCCTGACCAAGGATAGAACGCCCAAATGCCAAAGCTGTCCCAGTCGCGGTCCGCCATGAGCGTCCCCAGCGTGGTCGCCAAGAGCGAGGGGTCGTGTTTGGCCGCGGGGGTTTGACACACCGCCCACTCTGCCACCTGAGAATCAAGCGTGTCGTATTCCTCCAAGATGCTCCCTGACTCGCGCAAGGCGTTCAGACGAATGCGATCCGTTTCGATGTTGACATCGAGCAACTCAGGCTTCCAGAGATGGGTCGTGGGCATAGTGCAAATTCCCTTCCACGACACCACTCCCGACGAGGATCCAGCTGAGTTGTGAACAAGGAAAGGGGGACGACCTCCGCCTTAGGCTTAGGGAATCACTGTCCGTAATAGACTTTGAGATGCCCCTTTGCGAGGGCATTTGCCCAATTCCGAAGTCCCACCATGGCCGCCTCCGTCTCGGCACTGACAGGCTCTTTTTTCATGCGCAACACCAACCAACCGTACAAGCCGATGACCAGTTGCTCAACTGGGTGAACTTGGCGTTTTGATTTGGCACCCAACTCCTTCAGGAAGGGCTGCGCAGCCTCGAACGACGCTTTGTAGTCCGCGTCCGCCATCGCCCCCAACAGCAACTCGTGGAGATGCGCAAGCTCCATCAACGTCTCTTGGACCATGGATGAATGACCTTGCTCCAAAGCCCCGCTGTCTCTCAACGAGTGCGCCATGGTCAACAACCACTGCTCCTCTTCGGCGGGATCAGTGCCCTCCGCTTGCGATTGTTGCTCTGCCCATTGTTGCAGCACTTGGGGTTGAAACTGAGCCGCGCGGATGAGGTCCTCCATTTGAAGACAGTAGAGCACGTGATCCACGATGTGCTCTTGCTTTTTTCGTTGTGCGACCGTCATTCTTCCCCTGTTTGGGCCTCCTCCGTCTCCAAACGAGATTGGATGGGGTCCGGATGGGCCTCGTTGATGCGGCCCAACACCGCCTCGGTGATGTCCCAAGGCTCGGTGCCGTAGAGCACGCCTTCGCCACTCAGCCCCCAATTCAGAACGAGGTCGATGCCTTCCTCGCGCGCATGGTCCTCCAAATGGCGGCGAAGCGCTTCTGCCATGACGGCCTGCATGTTTTGTTCTGCCACAAACATGTCTTGTTCCGCCGCACGCTGCAAGGTTCTCAGCCCCTCTTCAAGCTCCATGATGCGACGTTGCGCAATCTCCAATTCATCATCCGACGCTTGGCCGCTGTTGGCGTAAGCCAAAAGCTCTTGCGCTTCCTCCTGCAACGGGAGGGCGTCCTCCTGAAGCTGTTTTTCACGGGTCTGCATTTGCATTTGGAGGTTGGCCTGCATGGTTTGGACGAACGCCATGCCTTGCTGCAAGCTGTCTCCATGGACGAAAGCCACCACAGGACCTCCTCCCTCTGCAGCCCGTTCAGCAGCCGTGGGCGCACCCCCCAAGGAAGTCCATGTCAAGGCGCCGAGCCAAACCACAAGCACGCCCACCACGGGCCAAAAAACGGAAGCATTCACATGTTTCATGTCGAAGGAAGATGTTCAAGGTATTGGGTTCGCATGTCGACAAACCGCATCAGCACCCCCTCCGACATGGCAGACCCCAAGGCCTCCAGATCTTCCAACGTGTGGTCGGACTCGGCGTACTTGAAGGACTGCTCAAAGCGATCCAACTCAAAGCGAAGTCGGTAGTGACCGTTGTAGGAGTGCACTGTGATCCGCATCAAAGGATGTGGAATGTGGGCGATTTCACGCATGGCGCGAAGATACATGGCGCATCCCCGTGGAGTACCTTTGAAGGCCCCAGCACGACACGCCTCTTTTGAACAATTTGCCTCCTCAGACGTCTCTACTTCGATGCCACTGCCTTCTGCCTCTTCCCTCTCCCCGCTTGCATGCGCCCTTTTCACTTTGTTCATGTGGGGTGCTTGTCCGATTTCTCAAGCCCAAACGGGCAGACCCCAAGGCGGACAAGGCCGGCCGGGGGGTGGTGGCCCCAAACCCAAAATCGGACGCGTTCAAGGACAAGTCCTGGATGCCGAAACCCAAATGCCACTTCCCTTTGCCTCGGTTGTGGTGATGAGTTTGAGGGACAGCAGTGTGGTGGAAGGCACGTTGTCCGACGACGATGGGCGATTCGACCTTCAGGAAATCGCAGCCGGCCGGCACATGTTGGAGGTGCATTTCCCAGGCTACACCACGTTCCGAAGCGCCCCGCACATGTTCAGCCCGCGAAATCCCGAATCCCTGAGATGGAAGATGGGTCCCATTTCCATGGAGGCGGACATCACGGCCTTGGATGAAGCGGTGGTCGTCGAACAGGCTTCCGTCATGGAAATGAAAGTCGATCGCCGGGTGTTTCACGTGGGCAACGACTTGACCAACCGCGGTGGAAACACCACAGAATTGCTGGAAAACATCCCGTCCGTCAACGTGGACATCGACGGCAACATCACCTTGCGGGGCTCTTCTGGAGTCCAAATCTTGATTGACGGGCGGCCTTCTGGCCTCTCAGGTGGGGCGCGGGAAGCGTTCCTCGAATCCCTTCCTGCGAGTGCCGTGGACCGGGTGGAACTGATCACCAATCCGAGTGCCCGATTTGACCCCGATGGCACGGCAGGCATCCTGAACATCGTCCTCAAAAAGAACCGCCTTGAAGGCGTGAGTGGCCAACTTCAAGCCACCTACGGCACGGGAGACAACCACGATGCGAATGCCAGCCTCAACTACCGCAACCAGGCGCTCTCCATCAGCACCAACCTGGGGTGGAATGACCGGTACAGCTTTGTTGCAGGCGAAACCAACCGAACGCAATTTTGGCCGGGCGATTCGACGTCCCATTCAGAGGTCAACCGACCTGGCGATTCCCACCGCGGCAACGTCACGGGATCGGCAAAACTGGAATGGCGAGCCAGCGAGGCATGGACGATTTTCGCGGGTGTCAATGGCAACCAGGGTGTGCGCGATGGGTGGGATTCCACCTTCACTGCGGAACAATGGGACGGCGGGGCACTCACAGGTCTGAACACGGAAGCCCTTCGGGTGGAGGAAAGCACACGTGATTCGAGGGGTGGCGACGCATTCGCAGGCTTTGAGCGCACCTTCGACACGCGCGACCACAAATGGACGGGGGACATTCGTCGTTCCTACAACAGCCAGGACGGCACGACAGATTTTGTCGACGTCAGCCTCGTGCCGGGAAGCCAGACGCCTGAAGTGCGCACCTTCAACACGCAATCCACCCACAACGCACGTTGGCTCGCCCAAACCGACTACGAACGCCCCTGGGGCGAGAAAGGGAAAATCGAGGCCGGCCTCAAGAGCACATGGAACCTCGACAATTCGTCGTTTGACTACACGGAAGCAGACAGCCTCCTCCTCAGCGATGGCATCTACCTTCCTCTGGGACTGGACACGGTGGATTACGACTTTTTGTACGACGAACAAATCCACGCAGCCTATGTGACGGCAGGCCAAACCATGGGCATCGTTGGGTTTCAGCTGGGCCTTCGGGCGGAGCAGGCGTTCACCTCGGCCCGACTCGAGGGAGAAGGAAACCTGCAATCCGATCCGTTCAACAACGACTATTTCAGTCTCTACCCTTCCGCCAACCTCTTCATTGAAACGGACGGTGAAAACACGTGGAGTGCAAGCTACAGTCGCCGTGTCAACCGGCCCCGTGGCCGTCAGCTGAATCCGTATTTGGACATGTCCGATCCACGAAACTTCCGGAGCGGCAATCCCTTCTTGCTCCCAGAATACACCAACAGCTACGAAGTCGCGCACCAATGGCAGCGTGGAAAAACAAGCCTGACGTCCTCCCTCTTTTTCAAAGACACCCGAGACGTCATCCGACGGTTCACGGAAGCCGACACCGCCACTGGCGTGCTGCTTTCCAACTTTCAAAACCTTGGAAGGCAGCACAGCGAAGGCCTTGAAATGGCACTGATGGTGCCGCTGGGAACATCCGGACGCTTGAATTGGACGGCCAGTGCGTACCGCGTCGTCAACGATGGCAGCCGTTTGGAATCCCCCTTCAGCTCCTCGGGATTCAGCTGGTCCAGCCGCTTTTTCGCGTCTTGGACGCTGGGAACGCAATGGAAAGTGCAAGCCAACAGCTTTGTGCGAGGCGCCGCGGTCACCCCTCAGGGTCGATTCAATGGCTTTGCCACGCTGAACCTGGCCGCAAGCCGAAACCTTCCCGGCGACCATTGGCAAATCACCCTCCAAGCCAAGGACATCTTCAACACCCGCCGGTGGTCGTACTCCACACTCACCGAAGACTTCGAACAGGACGTTTGGCGGCAACGGGAAAGCAGAAACGTCTACCTCACGTTGCAGTACAAATTTGGAAAACTGGAGGAGCGATCGCGTCGCGGATCAGGAAGCCGAGGCGGCGGCGACGACTTCATGATGGACTGACCGCCTTGGTTGGCGTCGACCCCAACGGTGCCTCTTCTTTCCAAGCGCGCTTGAGCGTGTCTTGCTTGGGGGCACTGGCTTGGGCCGCCCATCGCGACATGGCATGAATCAAAGGACTGCGCATGCGTTCGTGAAGAACAAGACGCTGAGGCTCGGCACCCAAAGACGCTTTGATGTCCAACGCGGTTCGGCCAAGATTGACCGAGGTGCACCCCTCTCGAATGCCCCATTGAATGAATTCAACCAGCATGCGCTGATACAAGGCATGCGACTTGTTGTGACCTCCTTCGAACCCCACAAAAAAGGCTTCCACTTCCTTGCCATTGCACATGCCGCAGTGGAATCCGATCACTTCCCCGTCCAATTGCGCCACCCAAACCTGGAAGGACGCATCCAACTCTTCCTTCAACGCGATCAAATCCTCGGGATGCAAGCACCCCAATCGAAACGCAGCACGCCCGTACACCTTGAGGTACAGCGCATGCAGCTCGGACGCGTGAACCCGAATTTCCTCCAGTCCCAAAGGTTTGAACGTCAGGGATTCGGAGAGCTTTAAAATGCGTTTGACCTTGGTTCTCGCCTTCGTTCTCATGGCCGACAGGTACGCATCCCATGTGTCCCTCCCTCGGAGGGAAACGCACATCACCGGGTCAAACTCCAGGTCCACCCAACCCTTCCGCCAGCTCGACTTGCCAGCCAAACGATGTCCATTGGCCCAAGGTTGAGGCGAAGGGCGATCTTTCACCACCAAGGTGCCTGGGACGGAGGTCCCTGCCCCCAATGCAGGCTGCGACAACAACGACTGCAGGCAATCCCACTCGTCCACACCGGGTGCAAAGCGATACCCGTGTGGGCCACTCGCCAGCGGGGTGCCAATCACACGCACCCCAAACCGAAATCCACCCTCTCGGTGCAGCCAGTTTTTGGCCCATTTGAACCCTGCAGTGCCTTCCAAAAACTCATCCACCCCTTGGCTGATGGCCTCGCTGTCTTCCATGGCGGCCACACCTCGAACCACCCCATTCGCATCCGTCCACATCGCAGCCATGGCTCGTCGAGCAGGACTTTTCAGTCCCGCGCGAATGACCCCTGATGACAGGTGAATGGTGGCATCTTCAAAGCCCCCGAGGAAGGCATCCCAAGCCTCCCATTGGCTCAAGCTCAGCCCCTCGGTTGTTTCCGTGGTCGTCAGATGCAGTTGCGTCATTCTCTTGGCTTAACCTCCTCGTTCCATCAATGTTCAAGGCCTGGGATTCACGCGAGTGATTCCCGGCGGTGCATCCACGTGCAAAGCACCAAAAGCATCACCCAAAGCAAGGAACCTGCGCGACTCAATCCCTGAGCCGTTCCCCACCCTTGAGGTTCAAAGGTCAATTGAACTTCGTGGCTGCCCGCAGGCACTTTCAACGCCGAGAGCAATGCATTCACACGGACCAAAGGCACCTCCGCTCCGTCCACCTCCGCCGTCCATCCCACAGGATAATGGACCTCACTCAACACCAACAGCCCGCCTTTTTCGGAAGACACGTCATAGGTCGAGCCTTCCGGATGGTAAGTCGCGAGGGTGACTTGGGCCGCACCTGGGCTGCCCACCTTGCCCAACACCTCTTCAAATTCGCGGTGGACCACGGCCGCTCGTGATGGATTCAATCCAGACACGGCCCCAATCTCTTCTTCGGCAGAATCGACCCATGACACCTCGTCCACAAACCACGCAGGTCCGACCGCCCCATTGAACGGCAAAGGCTGCTCCGCCCCGGGGATCAACAAGTATTTGGTGTTGAGCATGGCCAAGCCCGGCGCGAGTTCCGAGGTGAGGTTGTAATTGCCCGATTGAATGGCCTGAATGACAGCCGCCCGTTCAGGCGTCAAAACGCGCTCGATGAACTCTTGGTAGCGACGCAGTTTGGCCCCGTGGTACCCTCCCACCGATTTGTGGAAATAGGACGTCCGTGCATCGTTGAACGGGTTGGCCAAATCAAACACCCGGTAATGGCTGTTGGCATTCAAGACTTCAAAAGCCGCTGCGTCGATGACGCGACTGTATCGCCGTGTGAGCTTCGCGTCCAAGCGATCCTCCCATCGGGCTTGGGCCGATTCCCACTGGGCGTCGAAATCTGAGATGCGTTGCCGCTCTTGGGCCAAAATGGCCCGATCCGCCGCAGTTGGCTCGAAAGGGAAACGCTTGTCCATGCGGGACACGTAATTGGCGTCGCTGAGATACCGGCGGTCTACCGAAGACATGTCCAACGCGACCACCGCCACCACGGCGAGGGCCACCCATTGGGCCTTGACCCATTGTTTGACCAACGCAAGCGTGGCGACCAATCCAAGCAAGGCCAGGCCGAGGGCACGAAGCACATCAGCCCTGAACAGTTCCACCCGCATGTTCACGACGCGCTTGCCCAATTGCGCCATCGCCGCATCCGGACGGATGGTGGACGTGAACTCAAACCACACCTTGGGCATGGCGTAGAAGGCCAAAAACAGCAACACCGACGCGCTTGCGCCAAGCGTCCAGCGCTTCCATTGCTTGGCCGCGTCGGGCAGACTCATCTCGTGCAACGCCATGGCCGCACCGAGCGGCACGGCAAGTTGAACGAGGACGAGCATCATTTTGGTGTCGCGGAACTTGTTGAACAGCGGCACGCTGTCCAAGAAAAACGACGTCAATCCAGTGGCATCTCGCCATGAGAGCACAATGGCCAAAAGGGACACAACCAACAACGGCCATCGCAACCACGAAGCCCCCACCAACAACCACGTCAAACACAGCGCAAAGGCCAGGGCTCCGAAATAAAACGCCCCACCACTGAAACGCTGCTCCCCCCAATACAATTGGTTGTTGCCGCCTTTGACGTCAGGGATGGCGATGCTCCACCACTCCCCGCGGGCCATGCTGTACTCCAAAATGTAGTTGCGGTCCAGGCCCTCTTTGGGGGTGTCGATTTGCGAGGCACTTTCGGTCAAGTTGGCTTTTCCACGGGTGGTGAATTCGGAATACTGTTCCGTCAATGCCAATTGTCCTGTTTGGGGCAACACGGACAACATCCCGGCCAACGCAAGCAGGCCGGTGGTTTTGGCCACAGTCACCAAAGCTCCTTGCCGCAGAGCCCGAACCCACGCTGCCACGCTTACTGCGACCAGCATGAAGAGGAGGTAATAGGTCATTTGGACATGGTCCGCTTGCAAGTGCAGTGCCGCGAACAAGGCCGCCACGCCCGCACCCGCCCACATTCGACCTCGAAAGGCCAAAATCACCCCAGCCAGGACGCCGGGCATCGTGGCGATTGCACGCACCTTGGTGGCATGCCCCGCCGCGAGATAAAGCACGTTCAAACTCGACAACCCAAACCCCAGTCCCAACACCAATGAAAGCCACGGAGACAGGCCCAAACACAATCCCAACACGTACGCCGAAATCATCGCCACAAGCAAGGTTCCAACTTCGATGGGCATCATTTTTCGAATGCCGAGCCAAGTCCACTTGGGGGCGGTTCCGATGTCTGTGCCCGTGATTTGGATGGTGGGCATGCCACCAAACATGCTGTCCGTCCAATGCGGGATGTCCCCCTCTCGCTTCTGAATGTCGCGGGCCTCCTTCGACATGCCAATGTTGTTTTGGATGTCGCCCTGCTTCAGCAATTTGTCCTCCAACAGGATCGGGGACAACAACATGGACGCAGCAAAAAACATCACCAACACTGAAATCAAGTGAGGCACAGCTGCCGGAAGCAACGAACGAAAATCAAGTGAACTCATGCCCTGCAAGGTACAGCGCGGTGGCGCCCCCCTTCGCCGGAGGCGAAGTCAATCTTTGACCTCCTCGAAGTCGACATACTCCCCTTCCTTGGAGTCATCGGCGCGGCGCGCTTTTCCCTTGGCGGAAGGCGGTGGCTGAGCGGCACCCCCAAAACGCGCTGCATTTCGACGGCCACCAATCGCGCCATCCAGCCATCGCCAGATGAACCAAACGCCAACGATGTAGGCCACGGTTCGCAGGAAACCAAAAATCATGACACGAAGGTCGGCTTATTTGCTCAAGTACAGGTTCCGCTCGCTGTAGACCTTCCGGAAGAAGGGGTCGCGCAGGTTGGGAATGAAGCGGATGGCCTCGCCGGTCGACTTCATCTCTGGGCCGAGCTCCTTCTTCACGTTGGGGAACTTCGAGTAGCTAAACACCGGAATCTTCACGGCGTATCCGTCCATGTGCGGGTTGTGGGGAAGGTCCTTCAGTTTGGCCGCACCGAGCATCACCTTGGCCGCGTGATTCACATACGGCTCCCCGTAGCTCTTCGCAATGAAGGGCACGGTGCGCGAGGCACGTGGGTTCGCTTCGATGATGTAGACGGTGTCGTCCTTCACGGCGAATTGAATGTTGATCAACCCCACCGTTTTCAGCGCCATGGCAATGCGCTTGGTGTAGTCCTCAATCTGCTGGAGGACCAAATCGCCCAAATTGTAAGGGGGCAACACCGCGTAGCTGTCTCCCGAGTGGATTCCAGCCGGTTCGATGTGCTGCATGACCCCCACGATGCGCACCTCATCGCCATCGCAAATGGCGTCGGCCTCGCATTCCATGGCTCCGTCGAGGAAGTGGTCGAGCAGGATTTTGTTCTCCGGCATGTCGCGGAGGATGTCCACCACGTGGTGCTCCAGATCCTGTTCGTTGATGACGATTTTCATGCGCTGGCCACCCAACACATAGGAAGGGCGTACCAACAAGGGGAAGCCCAATTCCCGGCTGAGTTCCACCGCCTGGTCTGCGTTCTCCACCACCCCAAACTTGGGATACGGAATGCCTTCGTTCTTCAACAGGGTCGAGAAGCTGCCGCGATCCTCTGCGAGGTCGAGGGCTTCGTAGGACGTGCCCATGATCTTGATGCCGTAGCGTTCGAGCTTTTCAGCGAGTTTGAGCGCGGTTTGGCCTCCGAGCTGCACGATCACCCCCTCGGGCTTCTCGTGCAAGATGATGTCGTAGATGTGCTCCCAGAACACGGGCTCGAAGTAGAGTTTGTCCGCCGTGTCAAAGTCCGTCGACACGGTCTCTGGATTGCAGTTGATCATGATGGTCTCGTAGCCACACTCCTTGGCGGCCAACACCCCATGCACGCAACAGTAATCGAATTCAATGCCCTGGCCAATGCGGTTGGGACCGCTGCCAAGCACCACAATTTTCTTCTTGTCCGTGACCACACTCTCGTTGGCTTCCTCCTCAAACGTGCTGTAGTAGTAGGGCGTCAACGCAGGGAATTCTGCCGCGCAGGTGTCCACCAACTTGTACACCCGGGTGATGCCCTCGTCGTGACGACGGGTGTGCACCTCCGATTCCAAGCAGTTGAGAATGTGGGCGATCTGACGGTCCGCGTACCCCTTGCGCTTTGCTTCGCGGAGCACCTCCGCGGGTACGCCTTGGATGGTGTGCTTGCCCAAGTCTTTTTCGAAGATGACGAGTTCTTCGATTTGGCGCAAGAACCAAGGATCGATCTTCGTGGCTTCGAAAATGCTGCGGAACGGAATGCCCAACTTGAACGCGTCGTACACGTGGAACAAACGGTTCCAGCTGGCGTGGCGCAGGCTTTGCATGATGGCGTCTTGGTCGCGAAGCTCGCGGCCATCGGCGCCCAAGCCGTTACGCTTCAATTCAAGCGACTGACACGCTTTTTGGAGCGCCTCTTGGAAGGAACGGCCAATGGCCATGACTTCACCGACCGCCTTCATTTGCAAGCCGAGCTCACGGTCGCAGCCGGGGAACTTGTCGAAGTTCCAGCGTGGAATCTTCACCACGACGTAGTCGAGAGTGGGCTCGAACATGGCGGAGGTGTTGCCGGTGATTTGGTTCTTGAGCTCGTCGAGGTGGTACCCAATGGCCAACTTGGCCGCCACCTTCGCGATGGGGTACCCCGTCGCTTTGGACGCCAACGCCGAAGAGCGCGACACACGAGGGTTGATTTCAATCGCAATGATGTCCTCGTTCTCGTCGGGCGACACCGCAAATTGGACGTTGCAACCTCCGGCGAAGTCGCCAATGCTGCGCATCATCTTGATGGCCATGTCGCGCATGCGCTGGAACGTGGAGTCGCTCAAGGTCATGGCAGGTGCCACCGTGATGCTGTCCCCCGTGTGGATGCCCATCGGGTCAAAATTCTCAATGGAGCAAACAATGGTCACATTGTCGTTGGAGTCGCGCAAGAGCTCAAGCTCAAATTCCTTCCAACCCAACAACGCCTTGTCAATCATCACCTCGTGGATGGGACTCAGTTGGAGGCCGCGTTCCAGTTTGTCCTCGAACGCATCCTTGTCATACACCACAGCCGCTCCAGCCCCACCGAGGGTGTAGGACGCGCGGATGCACAAGGGGTAACCAAACTGCTGTGCCACTTCCTTGCCTTCCAAGAAGCTCTTGGCCGTCGCCTGAGGTGCCATGGGGACATCAATCTCCCCCATGAGTTTGCGGAAGGCTTCTCTGTTCTCGGTGATGTCGATGGCCTTGGTGTCCACCCCAATCATGCGCACGTTGTGCTCCTCCCAAATGCCCATTTCCTCGCACTGAATGGCGAGGTTCAACGCCGTTTGTCCGCCCATTGTGGGCAACACCGCATCGAT
>CBFHRO010000014.1:0-41638 GCA_965658245.1 uncultured Flavobacteriales bacterium | reverse complement strand
CTGAGGCGGTTAGAGTTCCGTGCGTCGCTCAAAATCCTCGGGAATGTTGAACGGGAAGTCGTACGCGCGGCCGGCGCGACGGCGCTGGGTGTAAATGAGTGCATCGAAGATGCCCTCCGGTCCCTTGGCCGTCATGCGTACACGGCTCGGCAAACGTCCGATGTCGGTGTCGTCAAAATCACTCCGCTCCACCCGCACCGTCCGGGAACGCAAGAGGTCGTCCACCACGTCCTTGACCGGGTCCAACGTGGAGCCATCCAGCCAGTACCGCTTCACGAACAGGTCTTCGGCTTCCTCATCCTTTTTCTCGGCTTTTTTTTCGGCCTTTTCGAGCAGACGCTCGGCTTTTTTGTCCTCAATCACGATGGACAGGCTGTCGCCGGGCGCAAGTTCTTTGTCGTCGGCGCCCACGAGTTTGCGCACGTTGCGGTCGTACTTGCTCATGAGCACGTATTGATCGCCATCGACCTTGCTGACGTACCCGTCTTCCTTGTCCGTCAACATCAGCGGACGTCCCATGATGAGGTCTTGCACCAGGTCAAAACTCACAGGCGCCTGCACCGCCTCTTCCAGCATGTCGTAGTTCCCCTGAAACACAAACCGCGACCCCGGCAACTTGCTCAGGACTTGCACGGAATCGGGGGTCAGGAGCACGCGTGCCGCTTCGACGCCGAGTGCCGGGGAGATGCTCATCCAAATGACGCTGTCCCGCGCCACCCGAACGTTCAAGGTGAACGTGCCGGTCTTGCCCATGGCGCTTGCTGTGGATTCCAAGCGCAAGCCAAGGGTGGACCAGTCGGAATCACGGCTGTCGAGTTTCTCGATGAGTTCTGGCGCCTCGCGCAGGGGCAGACTCGCCACGGTCGCGCGGCGGCCCTTCAAGCATCCCGTGGCAGTGAGCCAAACGAGCCCCACAGCCAGTCCCATGGTGCGCATCCCTGTCATGGGCGGGCGATTTTGGGGTTCAACACGTTCTCGTCGCCGCCTGCCTCCAACGCGCGTTGCCACACCTCACGTGCGGCCTCCTTTTCGCCCAAGGCCCAGCGAATGTCGCCCTCGTGCTCCAACGCCACGGCATCGCCGCCCATGCCGTTTTCCTGCGCCCGAAGGATCCACACAAGCGCTTCGTTGTGGCGTCCGAGCTTGAACAGGATGTGGGCCTGGGTGTCCATGAAGTTGCCTTCCTCGGGCATCAACGCGTTGGCGCGGGTGCTGCACTCCAGAGCCCGTTCCAGTTTGGCCTCGCCCTCGGGCATAGCGTGACGCGTGGACAGGTAGAACGCGTGGTTGTTCAGCACAAACGCGTCCTCCACGGCGCGCAAGCTCCGCTCGAACGCGTCTTCCGAGTCGTCCAAGCGATCCACATCACGCAACGCAGAGGCCAGGGCAGAGGCCAAGGCGCCTTCCAGCATAGGGTTGTCCAACACCACGTTGAGCCCTCCCCGGAAGGCGTCCACGGCCAACCCCGATTGTCGCGTCTCCCGCAATGCGAGTCCCTGGTAGTAGTACAACAAGGGGTCGAGGGGGAAGCGCGCGATGGCGTTTTGGGCGTCTCCAACCATGGCTTCCCATTGTCCCAAATCCACCCGAATCGCCATCAAGTTGGTCCATGTTTCCACGTCGCCAGGGGCCAAATCCAACAAGAGCAGCGCCAAGTCAAGGGCTTCGTCGATGTGCTCGTTTTGGTACGCCCAATCGCAGGCCAATTCCACCACCGCAGGCTCGTCACCATGGGCCGTCATCATGCGCTCAAGCAATGCGCTGTAGGCGTCGCGGTAGGAGGCGTCTTCTTGCGCCAACAGCCCGTAGCCCAGCAACACGCGGAGCTTGCTTTCCAGGGTCACGTCGTCACTGGACATTGCGCGCTTGAGGTGAGGAAGCGCCGCATCGAGGTTGTCCTTGCGCGTCCACAACTCCGCGAGCTCAAATTGCACGAGACCCCAATTTGGTCGGCGCTTGGCGAGGGTTTGAAGCTCGGCAAGACAGACGTCCAAATCGTCTGTGGCCATGAGGTAACGCGCCCATTGAAGCTGGAAGACGTCGCTTTCGGGAAAGTCCTTTTTGGCGGCTTCGAGGAACTGTCCCAGGCTTTTGGGGTCGGCGGTTTGTTCGACCAAACGCAGCGCCTCGGTCCGCACGTCTTCGTCCTTGCCGACCTCCTCTTCATAGTTGCTCAGCAGGTTCAACGTGGGCAGCACGTGACCTTGGCTCAACAGGCGGTCGGCGCACTCCAAGAGGGCTTCCAAATCGCCGGGTCGCGCCACCACAAAGGCGGTCCAATCTTCTTCCGCGCCGGGGCCATTTCCTTGCGCCAACCGGGCGAGGCCGCGATGGTAGCGCACCCAAGTGTTTGCAGACTCGAGGCTCGCTGCCCGATTCAAGTGGTTTTCCGCCGCCTCAAAGCGCTCGAGTTCCAGGTCGATTTTGCCAAGCTGGAAGTGGAACGCCACCTCCCCGGGTTGCGCATCCGCGCACTTCAGGAAACTCGCGTAGGCATCTTCCAAATCCCCTTTGAGCAGGTGTCCTTGGCCTTCGAAGTACGCGAGCTGGGTTTCTTTGCCGTAGGGCAGGTCTTCCGCTTGTCCTTTGCCCAACGACGACACAAGACGACAGCTGCTGAAGCTCAGGCTCAAGGCCAAAGCGAGCATCCACGTGGTCCATGTCGTACGGGGAAACGTCATCCTTGGGGGGTTCCTACGGTGCAGAAGTCTCCGATGCTGGCGTCGTTCGGGGTGCCGTGCCAGGCGGCGTTCGCACCCACCATCGCCCCGTCGAGCACGGCGTGTTCGATGCGGCTGTCCCCGGCCACAAGCGCGTTGCTCACGCGGGAATCCGTCACCACGGTGCCGGGACCGAGCGTGACGTGCGGCCCAATCACGCACCGTTCGATCACCACGCCCTCCCCAATGTGGCACGGAGGCAGAATCACGCTGTCAGTCACGGTGGCCGACGCTGGCACTGCGTCCAATCGCCCCTCTTCTTCGAGGATGCTGAGGATGCGCGCGTTGGTTTCGACGGTGACGGCCTTGTTGCCGCAATCCATCCACTCAGACACTTCTCCAGGAATGAACTTCAGACCGTCTTGGGTCATGTTGCGAAGGGCGTCGGGCAGCTGGTACTCGCCGCCTTTCACGACGTTGTTGTCGATGAGGTGCTGGAGTTCGCGGTTCAGGCGGGTGCCATCCTTGAAGGCATAGATGCCAATCATGGCGAGGTCGCCCACCCATTTTTGGGGCTTTTCCACGTAGTCGACGATGGTGCCGGCGTCGTTGGTGACCACCACCCCAAACGCTGACGGATCCTCGATGCGCTGGCAAAACAGCACGCCGTCCGCCTCGGGGTCAATGGTGAAATCCGCCCGAAACAGGGTGTCTGCAAAGGCCACGACAACGGGACCTTCCAGAAAGTCCTTGCCGCAGAGGATGGCGTGCGCCGTGCCCAAGGGCTGGTCTTGGTACCGGATGTGGCCTTTCGCCCCGAGGCGTTCAGCCACCGCCACCAATTCACGCTCCACGTCCGCCCCAAACTCTCCCGTCACGAAGCAGATGTTGTCCACGCCGTCGTGGGCAGTTCGCACGATGTCTTCGACGAGCCGTTCCACAATGGGCTTGCCGGCCACAGGCACCAACGGTTTGGGGACGGTCAGGGTGTGGGGGCGAAGGCGGCTTCCGCGGCCGGCCATGGGCACGATGATGTTCATGAAGTTCCAGTATGGCCAAACCCACCGGCGCCCCGCTCGGACGCTGGCAACTGTTCGACGGTTTCAATGACAGCCCATTCGACGCGTTCGTAACGCGCCAACACGAGCTGGGCAATGCGCTCGCCGTTTTCGACGGTGAACGGGGCTTGGCCGTGGTTGATCAGGATGACGCCCACGTCTCCACGGTAATCCGCATCAATGGTCCCTGGGCTGTTGAGGACAGTCACGCCGTGCTTGTAGGCAAGGCCACTCCGGGGCCGCACTTGGGCCTCATATCCCTGCGGCAGGGCAAAGTGCAGTCCTGTGGGAATCAACGCCCGCTCACCAGACTGCAGCACAATTGGCGCATCGAGCTTGGCGCGCAGGTCGAGTCCCGCACTGTCTTCGGTGGAGTACGAGGGCAGTTCGTGGGGCGTGTTGGCCACCACGGGAACCACCACCGGGCGGGCTGTCGTCAGGTCGCTCATGAACCCGGGAATTGGGGCTTGCGCTTCTCGAGGAACGCCGTCGTGCCTTCCTTGAAATCGTCCGTGGTGAAGCATTGCCCAAACCGCTGAATTTCCACATCGAACCCGTCCCGGCTGTACCCGGCGAGCACGCTGTCGAGGGCCGCAGCCAAGGCGGTCGGTGCGTTTTTGGCGATTTTTCCCGCCATCACGTGGGCGGTTTCGAGCAGCAATTCTTGGTCGACGACTTGGTTCACCAGCCCGCAAGCCAAGGCGGCTTCCGCGTCGATCATGCCGCCCGTGAGCACCAATTCCATGGCCTTGCCTTTGCCGACGATTTGGGCGAGGCGCTGGGTGCCGCCGTAGCCAGGGATGACCCCGAGGCTCACTTCCGGAAGACCCATCCGGGCGTTGGAAGAGGCGATGCGCACATGTGCCGCCATGGCCAATTCGAGTCCTCCTCCGAGGGCGAAGCCGTTGACGGCGGCGACCACGGGCTTGCGGCTTTGCTCGACCCGGTCAAACAGGTCGCGCTGTCCGCGGCGCGCCAGGTCTTCGCCTTGGGCTTGGTCGAAGTCCGCGAATTCCTTGATGTCCGCGCCCGCCACGAAGGCCTTTTCGCCCGTGCCCGTCAGCACGATGACCCGCACTTCGGGGTTGTCTTGCGCCGCCTCGAGGGCCGCGCTCAGGGCGTCAATGACATTGCGGTTCAGCGCGTTGAGCGCTTCGGGACGGTGGATCGTCAACGTGAGGATTCCGTCCTCCAGAGATTTCAAAACAAGGGACATGAACGTGGGGTTGCGAAGTCGCGTTACAGGAGTCCAAATTACGCAACGCGACCCTCGGAATTCTGCCCCGGGCGGCTTGACAACAAACGTTGTGTGTACGGATGTTGTGGACAACTCAGGATTTGGTCTGCGGGGCCTTCTTCCACGATTTCACCCGCCTGCATCACGGCGATGCGATTGCACACGGCACCCACCACAGTCAGGTCGTGGCTGATGAAGAGGAAGGTCAATCCGCGGCGTTCACAGAGCACCTTGAGCAAGTCCAAAATCTCCGCCTGAATCCGCAAATCCAGCGCCGCGACGCTTTCGTCCAGCACCAAAAATTCCGGTGACAGCGCCAAGGCCCGCGCCAGCACAATGCGTTGCCGCTGACCTCCGCTGAAACTCCCGGGACGCCGCGTGGCATCCTCGGCCGACAGCCCCACTTCTTCGAGCAATTCTCGGACCGAGAGTCCCCCTGCTGCAAGGCGTTGGTTCACGGCCTCTTGCAGGGCCGCGCCAATGGTCATGCGCGGATTCAGGGCCGAGAAGGGATCCTGAAACACGGGCTGCGCCGACCTCCGAAACACGCGGCCCTTCGCGGCACCGCCTTTCCACTTCACCTTCCCCTCGTCTGCTTGGTCCAGCCCCAGCATCACCCGCCCAAGGGTGGATTTTCCGGAGCCACTCTCCCCAACAAGCCCCACGCGTTCGCCCCTGCCAATGGCCATGGTCACGCCTTTCAGCGCCTCAAAATGCGCCACCGGCTTGCCCCAAAAGTTCTTCCTGGTGACGTACCGCTTCACCACTTCGCGCGCCTCAATGAGCGGCGTTCCATCTGCCGCATGCGCACCGGTTGCATTCGTTGCGGGCGACGGCATGGCGGCCAGCAATTCTTGCGTGTAGGGGTGGGAGGGACTGGTCATGACGTCGGCGCAGGGCCCCGACTCAACCACCTTGCCGTGGCGCATGACCACCACGTGGTCGGCGATGTCTTTCACCACGTCGAGGTCGTGCGTCACAAACAGCACCCCCAATCCACGCGCGTCCCGCAGTTCTTGAAGCAAATCAAGGACGTCGCGCTGCACGGTCACGTCGAGGGCCGTTGTCGGTTCGTCGGCCAGCAACACCTTCGGGTTGCAGGCCAGGGCGAGGGCAATCATGACGCGCTGCTTTTGGCCCCCACTCAGTTCGTGGGGGTATTTGCGCTCGGACCCCTCGGGCAAGCCGACTTCGGCAAACAAGCGCGCGACCTCGGCCCGTGCCGCCTCGCCGCTCGCGCCCTGATGAAGTTCGAGCGGCTCGGCGACCTGCGCCCCGACCCGCATCGACGGGTTGAGCGAGGACATCGGGTCCTGGAACACCATCGCCACGTCGCGCCCCACGGGAGCGCGATGCTCGCCCAGGACCGCCCAAAGCGCCCCCTCCGGGCCGCGAACCTCGCCGCCCACGAGCTTTCCCGAGCCCGGCAGCAGGCCCATGACCGCGAGGGACGTCAACGTTTTGCCGGAACCGGACTCGCCGACGATGCACGTCGTGGCGCCTGCCCAAACGTCGCACGACACCCCCTTCACGACCGGCTCGCGGCCGTCAAACGCGATCGACACGTCGCGCAACGAAAGGACGGGGGTCGAATCCATGCGGCCAAGATAGGCCCAGGGCAGATGGGGTGCGTTAGCGTGTGAGCAGCAAGCGCTGAAGGTCCTGAGGGTCGAAGTCGGTTTGGCCGAGGTACCACAGCCAATTCCGCCACGAAAAGTGAAGGTCGGCGGTGGCGTCGGCGTGGGTTTTTTGGTCTTTCAACAGGGCATTTTCCCGGCTGTTGACCACAAAAAGAGAAGACTCGCCCACCTCGAATTTGCGCTGCTCGGCTTCGAGCAACTGACGGGACAAGCTCACAGCGCGCCCGGTGCGCTCGTGTTGCGCGTACAGGTAGGGCAGCCGCATGGCCGTACCGCGGACTTGCGCGCGCCAGTTCGCTTCCTGGGATTGGAGGTCGAGCAGGGTTTGTTCTTGTTGAAGCTTGGCCACATTCAGGGCTCCGCGTTCCTGACGGAGAAGCAAGGGCATGCTGACCTTGAGTTCCATCCGACGGTTGTTGTCCAGAACAGGCGCGCTCCAGTCCGTCGAGCCCGGCAATGTCGGGCTGTACATCTCAAAGGTTCCGTCGATTTGGGGCTTCAGCATCTCGCGCCGAAAGCGCACATCGGCCCCGAGAGCTTCGCCTTTCGATGTGTACAGCTGAAAGTAGGGGTGTCTTTCCCAAAACCCAGCGGTGGCCTTGGGGTCGTCCTCTGCCCACAAAAGCGTAGGCCTCAGCGTTTCTTCGTCGATCCAAGCGTCGCCAGGAATGGCGTTTGACGGCAGGCTCGCGGGCTGCCAGTCTTCGCTCCACAACCACCGTTCTACCTTGGCATGGGCAGAGACAAATTTGCCTTGGCTGGCTTCTCGGTTGGCGCTTCGGTTGGTCCAATTCCAGTGGGCTTCAAGGGTGTCCAATGCTGCCGCTTCACCAGTTCGCCATTGGGCTCGACTCCATTCGAGCCGGCTGGATGCCAGACTTTCAGCCTCTCGTGCGACCTCCCACACCAAAAACGCGTTGTACCACGCCCAAAAGTCCATGCTTGCTTCGAGCAAAACGTCATTTTCAGCCAGGGTTCGTTCGGCTTCGCCTACGCCCACCATGGCTTGGGCCTTCGCCAACGTCGCGCGACGTTTGTCCGTCCACAACCCGCGCCCCAGTCGAACCGTGCCGCCCACGGACCACAACCCACCTTCGGGAACGTAATCGCTTGCGTTGAGCCTCGCGCCTTCTGCAGTCCGCCAGCCGGCCTCAAGTCCAATGCCCACGGGGGTTTCCCAGCTCAATTCAGGACCGCCTTGGGTTTCGTAAGGCGAACCGTACACCTTGTCTTTCCACGTCGCCCCGAGTTGAGGATCGAAAGCCCCGCGTGCCTCCATCTCGCGTGCCTCCGCGATTTCCTGAAACGTCGCTGCCCGCCGCATCAAGGGGTGAAATTCTCGCACCTGGTGCAAGAACCAAGCCTCGTCCACGGGTTGAAGAGTCGAATGCTGGGAAACCGTGCTGGGTTGGCCCCATGCCACGACAGGCAACGCGAGAAGAAGCAACCGAATCATTTGACTTGCATCTTCGGTTTCTGGGCGGATTTTCCCGTTTTGGCCGCGTCCTCAGCCGCATAAAAGTCAGGCGGAAAGCCATTGAGCTGGCGCCAAACCTCATACCACACCGGCACCCGATGGAGCAGGGCAATGCCACGCGCGCCTCCTCCCGCTCGGAGAGCCTCAGGCCAGGGCTCGGTGTCAGAGCGGGGCGCCACCACCACCCGGTACATCCCGTTGTCGCTGATGACTTGGTCGATGGCGACCACCTCTCCCGGGAAGGTTCCGTACGTGGCTTCAGGCCAGCCGGCAAACACGATGCTCGGCCACCCGTCGAAGAGGAACCGCACTTCATTTCCCACATGCAGCAGGGGAAGGTCCATGGGAGAGACGTACATCTCCACGGCCAAATCCCCGTCGTCCGGCACCACGGTCAGCACGTCGCTGCCTTCTTTGACCGTCTCGCCCACCCCCGATCGCAAGGCTTGGGCAATGCGTCCAGACTGGGGCGCCCGAATCACGTGAAAGGACGTGCGCGCTTCGTAGTTGGCCAACTGATTGCGCAATTTGGCCACCCCTCCGCGCGCCTCTGCCTCTCCCGACAACGCAGCCTGTCGCTCGCTCTCGACTTTGGCCAACTTGTCTGCGAACTCCGCCGCCAAGGTCGATTGGTTGAGCATCGCGTTGGTCCATGCCCGTCGGCTGATGTTCAAGGTGTTGGCAGCCGATGTGAAGTTGGCCTCGGCCTTTTGCCAGGTTTGCAGTCGTTTTTCCAGATCCGTCCGCGAGATGAGTCCTTGGGCAAACAGCGTGTCGTAGCGGTTCATTTGGCGCAGGGCCACGTCGAGGTCGATGCTCGCGGCCACTTGTTTGGCGCTGTCTGAGGTCACCGAAAGCCGGGCCTGCTCAACGGCGTTCGCGGCGGCGGCAAGCTTGAAATCCCTGGCCTCCTTCAGTGCGCGCTGTTGGTCTTCGAGCGCCAGGGCTTTTTCGAGGTAGGCCTGCCGGCTCGAAGCCTTGGCGTCCACTTGCTCTGCAGTGCGCTCCACCAAGGCGGGGTCACTGTACTCGGCCTTGATCTCGGTCAACGTGAGCAGGGTGTCTCCCGCATTCACGTGATCTCCTTCTTGCACGTACCAGGAGGTGATGCGGCCGGGGATGGCGCTTTGCACGGTTTGAGGGCGTTTGAGGGCGGAGCGCATGGTGACCCGGCCTTCCGTTTGGATGTTTTGCGTCCAAGGGAGGAAGGCCAACACGAGCATCACGACGAACACCGCAAGCATGCCGCGGCGCAACCGCTTCCCCGCGTGCTTGTGGCCCAGCATTTGGAAAGACACGTAGCGCCGATCCAGCACGTCCTTTTCGATGGAGGAGGGACTGAGGTTCAACATCGGTTAGGCGGGATTTGGGGTGTCAACCTGCACAATGCGTCCTTTCTTGAGGTGGACGATGTGGGTGCAGCGGGCCAAAAATTCCGGGTCCTCGCACGCCGCCACAAGGGTCCATTTGGCGTGGTTGCCCGTCAGAGATTCAATGAGGTGGCTCCGGGATGTCGCATCGAAGGACTCGAGGAAATCGTCGATGAGGACCATGCGCGGGGCACCTGCGATGGCACGTGCCAGGTAGAACCGTCGGAGCACCCGGTGATTCAATCCCACGCCGTCGGAATTGACGGGTGTCTCCAACCCGAGGGGGGAGGCCTGGACAAACGCGGCCATGCCTACGGCTTCGAGGGCCTGTTGGAGGTCCGAAATGGAAATGTCTTCCCGCCCGACGGTCAAGTTTTCCCGAAGCGACCCTTCGAACAAAATTTCGCGATCCAGGGCGTCTCCGATGTGTCGACGAAGCAACTGCGGATCGATGTTCTTCACGGGTACGCCGTGAATGAGTCGACTTCCAGATTCCGGCTCGACAAACCCGCCGAGCAGTTCCAAGAGGGCCGTTTTTCCAGAGCCTTCGTCGCCCACCAACGCCACGCGAGACCCTGCTGGAATTTGCAAGTTGAGGTTGGCCAAGACGGGACGCTTGACGAAGTTGCCTTGCGGGAGGCTCACGTCACGAAGGTCGATGTCCATGCCGCCGGAGCTTCCTGTCAGGGCCTCTTGGGAGGGCCCGTTGCGTTTGGGGTCCAACGGGAGGTCGGTCACCTGACCCATCTTTTCGACCGCCGTCAGCACGTCGTACAACGGTTCCATGGTCAGGATGAGCTTCTCGGCGGAGGTCATGACCAAAATGATGATGATCTCAGACGCCACAAATTGGCCGATGGTGATCTCGTTTTGCATGACCAACACGCCACCTAAGGCAAGCAGCCCGAGGGTGATCAGGGTTTTAAAAACCACCACTCCGGCGTACTGAAAGACCAGGATGCGGAAGTGCTGCTTCCGGTGGGTCAAATAAGACGCCACAAGCGAGTCGGTCTTGGACAAGGGCAAGTTGGTGACCCCTGCGAGTTTGAAGGTGCTGAATCCTCGGGCGAGCTCTTTCAGCCAATGGGCCACGCGGTATTTGTAGGTGCTTTCCTTCAAACTTGATCGCAGCCCCGGTCTCAGGCTCCACCGAATCAGTGCAGCGAGCGTGAGCAACAGGGCCAAGCCAAAGAAGATGAAGAAGGGGTGATACAGAGCGAGCAACGCGAGGCCAAGCACGATTTGAAGCGTGCTTGTCGACAGGTCGAGCAGGATTTTGGACAGGCCTTTCTGGACGTTGAGGGTGTCAAAAAACCGGTTGACCAATTCCGGCAGATACACCCCTCGGATGGCTTCCGTCCTCAGGCGCGGGATGCGGTAGGCAAACTCAAACGACGCGCGCGTGAAAATGCGCTGTTGCAGCACTTCCGTGATGCTCAATTGCACGATTTGCAGCACCCCGCTGAAGGCCACCCCAAGTGTAACAACGACCGTCAGAATGACCCAGCTTGTGCTGACGCGTCCGGCCAGAATCAACCCCACAATGGCTTGAATCCCCAAGGGCAAACTCAACGCGACCACGCCGTTGATGACCGCGTAGAGGTAGATCAGACCAATGTCTTTTCTGTCTTTTTCGAGAAGGCGAAGAAGCCGCTTGAACGGGCGGGTGTGCGGTGCAAATCCTGCGTCTGCTCGTGGCGACTCGGGTCTCGGGTCGGCGTCGGTCATGGGGAGTTGTTTTCTTCCTTTCAAAGAAACATCCAATCCCTTCCTCTGTTCGCGTCAAGACGGTCAAAAAAATGTCAAGCGCGCCGCCCTTTTTCGTGGGGGTTCTCTCGCGCGGTGAGTTCCTTACAACGTGCCGCGGCTCTCCTGCTCGCGCTCGATGGCTTCGAAGAGGGCTTTGAAGTTCCCCTTGCCAAAGCTCTTTGCGCCCTTGCGCTGGATGATCTCGAAGAACATCGTCGGGCGGTCGACCACGGGCTTGGTGAAGAGCTGCAGCAAGTAGCCTTCGTCGTCGCGGTCGATCAGGATGCCGAGCTTGCGCAGGGGCTCGAGGTCTTCCTCGATTTCGCCCACGCGGTCCAGGATGTCGTCGTAGTACGTGTCGGGGACGTACAGGAATTCCACGCCGCGTTCTTTCAGGGCGGTCACGGTGCTGACGATGTCGTCGGTGGCCACGGCGATGTGCTGCACGCCCGCGCCTTGGTAGAAGTCGATGTACTCCTCGATTTGGGATTTCTTGCGGCCCTCCGCAGGCTCGTTGATTGGGAACTTGATTCGGCCGTTGCCGTTGCTCATCACCTTGGACATGAGTGCGGTGTAGTCCGTGGAGATGTCCTTGTCGTCGAACGACACGAGCTGCGCGAAGCCCATCACCTCGGCGTAGAATTTGCACCAGGTGTTCATCTCGCCCCAGCCTACGTTTCCGACCATGTGGTCGATGTACTTGAGGCCCACGGCAGCGGGCTTGAAATCGGGATTCCAGGCTCGGTATCCTGGCAGAAACACGCCGTGGTAGTTCTCGCGCTCCACAAAGACGTGGACGGTGTCGCCGTAGGTCTTGATGGCGCTGAGCACCACCTCTCCGTCGGCGTCGCTGCGGACTTCGGGCGCGAATTCGGCTTTGGCGCCGCGCTTGGTCGTTTCCTCAAAGCTCTTGCGCGCGTCCGGCACCCATAGCGCCACCGACTTCACCCCGTCCCCGTGCTTGTCGAGGTGGGCGTTGAGTTCGCCGCCTTCCTTCAAGGGAGTGGTGAGAACGAGGGTGATCTTGTCCTGACGAAGCACGTAACTGACGCGGTCCTTGCTTCCGGTTTCCAGGCCCTTGAATGCGAGCGGCTGGAAGCCCCAGGCGGCCATGTAGTAGTAGGCGCTTTGCTTGGCGTTTCCGACAATCAATTCCACGTGGTCCGTGCCAAGCAGCGGCAGGAAATCGTGGGCTTCGGGAACGACTTTTTCGAGGTTGGTGGTGGGTTCGGTCGGCATGTCTTCAGGTTCTTCGTGGAGGTCGTAAAGTTCGAGGTTGAGCCTTTTAGAGTCGGGTCACAACCAGCTTTGGTGGTAGCCCTCCAACTCGAGGTCAAGGGCTTGTTGGGTCACTTGGAGGGGGCGGAAGGTGTCGACCATCACCGCCAACTCCTCGGTGCGGTCCTTGCCGATGCTTCCCTCGTACGTTCCGGGGTGCGGACCGTGGGGGATGCCGGCAGGGTGGAGGGTGATTTGGCCTGGGCCCACTCCGGTGCGGCTCATGAAGTCGCCGTCCACGTAGTACAGCACTTCGTCCGAGTCGATGTTGCTGTGGTTGTACGGCGCAGGAATCGAGAGTGGGTGGTAGTCGTACAAACGCGGCACGAAGCTGCAGATGACGAAGCCGTCCGTCTCGAAGGTTTGGTGCACCGGGGGCGGCTGGTGCACGCGCCCTGTGATGGGCTCGAAGTCGTGGATGCTGAACGCATACGGGAAATGGTACCCGTCCCAGCCGACCACGTCAAACGGGTGGCTGGCGTACATGTAGTCGTGCAGCATGCCTTCCTTCTTGATGCGCACCTTGAACGGCCCGTCGCCTTCGCCGCTTACGTCGCACAGCGCGCTCGGCGGACGCATGTCGCGCTCGCAGTAGGGGCTGTGTTCGAGCAGCTGACCGAAGTGGTTCCGGTACCGCTTGGGCGTCACCACGGGCGAGGCACTCTCCACAATCAACGCGCGGTTGTCGTCGGTGGCCCACTTGAACCGGTGCATCACGCCCCGCGGGATCACGAGGTAGTCGCCCGGTCCATAGGCGATTTGCCCAAACATCGTCTCCAGCACCCCCTCGCCGCGGTGCACAAACACCACTTCGTCCTGGTCTGCATTCTTGTAGATGTCGTCGCGCTCCACCTTGGGCGGGGCGGCGAGGGCCACGGTGCAGTCGCTGTTGAACAGCGTGGGCACGCGCGATCCCAACCAGTCCTTGCCGGGCTTCACGGCCCACCCGTCGAGCTTCCTGCTGAGCAAGTTGCGCTCGACGGCCGCCACCGGCCTTACGTCCTCGCTTCCCAGCACCTCCACGACCTGCGTCGGCCGCTGTCGGTGGTACAGAAGCGAGCTCATTCCGACGAACCCAATGGTCCCAAACAGTTGTTCGTGGTGCAGTTCGCCATTCTCTTGGCGGAACTGGGTGTGGCGTTTGGGCGGGATGGCGCCCAGCTTTTGGTAGAACGGCATGGTGCCCGCAAGTTAGTCAGCCCGACGCCGTTCAGGCACGCGCAGGCAGACCCGGCTCAAACGCGCTTCACTGCGCACCCATCGCCCGCGCCCACCAGGGCAGCTTGCCCTCTTTGGTCAACGGCCACTGCAGGCTGAGCTTCATGCCCGGACGCAGAGGAGAATCGGGCTCGAGGTTGTTTTTCCGGGCCAATGCAGGGGTCCGGATGCCGTGCATTTGGGAGATCTGCCAGAGGTTTTGGCCTTGACGGACGGTGTACCACGGCGTGGCGGCATGCGCCTTCTTTGGCTGCATGTAAATCCGATCGCCTGGTTTGAATACGTGCTGCTTGCCGACTTCGTTGTACGTGCGAATCTGCCAGGGCATCAAGTCCAAATCCTTGGCCAACGACGCCTGCGTGTCCCCGGCCTCGGCGTACACAAACTGCACCCCGTGCACGGTCGTTCGCATGCGGTGCGTGCCGCCCAATTCCACCGTTCCGCCACCCGTGTTCGCCTTCCGCACCACGTCGTGCTCCCGGACGTTCACTTCTTCACGAGCTGCCCGATTTCCGCGGCTGCTCCGATCGTCTTTGGGCGTCGTCTTGTCGCCTCGGGAGGGCGTGTCGTTCGAAGCCAATGCCTCCTCGCCACCGTCCCAGCGGCCGCCGGGCACGTCCAATGTGTTGAGGTCGTGCTTTTCGATGAGCGTGATCAACCGGTCGGCGTATGACGGATCCGTGGCATAACCACACGCCTTCAAGCCCTTCGCCCAGCCCTTGTAGTCTGTGGGCTCCAGCTCAAACAATCGCGCGTACCGGTCCCGCAGCAAAAAGTGGCTGTGGTCTTCGTAGCTGTCCTTCGCGTCGTCGTACACGCGGAAGCACTCGCCTTTTTCGTCGTCGTCGTGGTACGTGCGCTTCCCCGTCCACGTCGCGTGACACTTGATGCCAAAATGGTTGTTGGACCGCCGCGCCAGTTCACTCACCCCGTTGCCACTTTCCAAGATGCCCTGGGCCAACGTGATGCTCGCAGGAATGCCATACTGCTGCATTTGGCGCACCGCCTCGTCCTGCCACTGCTCGATGTACGTCTCGTTCGTCGCCACCGGCTTGGCGCCTTTCTCGTCCCCTTTCGGATCGCCCGTCGCAACCGCCCCAGCGGTCCGCGGTGCAGCCACCAGGCAAGCGTTCATGAACAAGACCAAACCCAGTCCCATCATGGTTCGAAGGGCACTGGCGGTGGAGGGTGTGTGAGAAGTCATCATGGCGCGTCTTTCCTGAACGTCCAAGCTACTTTTCCCGTGCCTGCTCCCGCGCCAACCTGCCTGAAGTTGCTCCTCTCACTCCTGTGAATAACCCCTTCGGGATGTATCTGACTGGAATGGGCGACCTTTGCGCCCTGATTCCCCTCCTTTTGGACACATTTGACACCCTTGGGCTCTCCGCCCCCCTTCTGAAATCCATCACCGAGATGGGTTTCGAGACGCCCACCGACATCCAAGCCCAGGCCATTCCCCTGCTGCTGGAGGGCGACCGCGATTTCATTGGTTTGGCCCAAACCGGCACCGGCAAGACGGCGGCCTTCGGTCTGCCGCTTCTCGACCACCTCGACACCGAGTGGGACCACGTGCAGGCGTTGGTGCTGGCGCCCACCCGCGAGCTGGGACAGCAAATCGCCGAGCAGCTCGAGAAGTTTGCCAAGCACAAGAAGGGCTTGAAGACCGTGGCGGTCTACGGCGGCGCCAACATCGCCACGCAGATTGCCCAGTTGAAGAAGCCTTGTCACGTGGTGATCGCCACGCCGGGTCGCCTCATCGACCTGGCCAAGCGCAAGGCGGTGAAGCTCGACCGCATTCGGCACCTCGTGCTCGACGAGGCCGACGAGATGTTGAACATGGGGTTCAAGGAGGAGTTGGACGAGATCTTGTCCTTCACGCCTGAGGACAAGTTCACGTGGCTGTTCTCGGCCACCATGCCGCGTGAAATCCGCCGCCTGGTGGGCGAGTACATGACCGACCCGCTCGAGGTCAAGGTCAACCAGTCTGCGACGGTCAACCAAAACATCGACCACCAGTACGCCCTCGTACGTCACTCGGACAAATCCGAAGCCATTGCGCGCTTCTTGGACCTTGATCCCGAGCTCTATGGCGTGGTGTTTTGCCGCACGCGCCGCGACACCCAAGCGTTGGCCGAAGAGCTGCTGAAGCGCGGCTACCGTGCCGACGCCTTGCACGGCGAAATGTCGCAGGCCCAGCGCGACCGCGTGATGTTGCGGTTCAAGCAAAAGCACCTCCAGGTTCTCGTGGCCACTGACGTGGCCGCGCGCGGCATCGACGTGGACAACCTCACGCATGTGTTCCACCACTCGCTTCCAGGTGAGGCGGCGTACTACACCCACCGTTCGGGTCGAACCGCCCGCGCCGGCAAGAAGGGCATCTCCTTGGTGCTGATGAGTGTGAAAGAGCGCGGCCATTTGAACCGTTTCTCTCGCACCCTTGGCATCGAATTCACCCAAACCATGGTCCCCAACCCCGACGAAATCTTGCACGCACGCATGACGACTTGGGGTCAAGGCTTGATTGAACTCCCCGCAGGACGGGGCGTCCCAGAAGACATTTGGGAGCAGATGAGTTTGTTGTTTGGCGAACTCTCAAAGGAGGATTTGCTGCGTCAGGTTGTGGTTGCAGAAATGCGCAAACTCGAGACAGCCGGCAAAGCTGACTTGAACCAAAAAGACATGGGCGACCGTCGCCGGGACCGTGACGATCGGTACGACCGCGGGGGCGACCGAGGCGGGCGGCCCTTCCGGAAGAAGCCCTTCAACAAGAAGTTCAAGTCGAAGGGCGGTTACAAATCCAACGACGGATTCAAGTCCCCAGATGGTCCACCTTCCTGGAACGACAGCAAGCCCGGCAAGCCTATGGGCGCTGGCAAGGCCAAGAAGAAAGCGAAGAAAAAGCCGGCGTTTAAGCCCGGTCAAGAGCCGTGGAACACGTCGGGCTCAGGCGGCGCCCCCGGCTTCAGTGTGAAGAAGAAGGGCAAGAAGAATCGGTACTGAACCCTCAGCGCGTCTCTCGCTTGAGCAAGCTGCCGTCCTCCCCGTAAAACGACCACGTGCCGATTCGGGTGCCGTGATCGAAGGCGCCCTCCATGGCAGGCTCGCCATTGTCGTGGTAGGTGCGGTAGGAGCCGTGCTCTTCGCCCCGGTCGTAGCTGACCTGAGACCACGGCATGCCGCTCTCGTAGTAGCTGTTCCACACCCCGTGACGTTGACCTTTCAGAAGCTGGCCGCGCGAGAGCAACTGGCCCGTTTCGTGGTATTCGAGTCGTTCGTGGACCGTGTCGCCTCGGAAGCCGAGCACGATGCGCGGATCGCCGTCGGGCCAAGTGGATTGGATTTCCTGACGCGGGGCGTTGGGGTCGGAAGTGGCGCACGAGGAGATCAGGCCGCCAAGCAACAAGCAGATGAGGATGAGGCGCGAGATCATTTGACGCGGCGGATGGTGTATTCGATGAGGTCGCGCAGGGCTTCGCGGGCTTCGGTGCTGACCGCATCTTGGCCGCCGAGTTCGTCGAGCAAGGCGAGGGACTCCTCTTTCAAACGACGCATCTCGGAGCGGGCGCGCACCATGCCGGGGCCGGCGAGGATGGCGTCCATGACCTCTTTGACCGCCGCAGGATCTTCGCTTTTGTGCTTGACGAGACGAATGAGGCGTCGGCGTTCAGAAGGGGTCGCTTTGGCGAGCGTGTGAATCAGCGGGAGCGTCATCTTGCGCTCGCGGATGTCTTGGCCGGTGGGTTTGCCGGTCCGGTCGCCCTCGCCGAGGTCGAGGAGGTCGTCTTGGATTTGGAAGGCGAGGCCCACGCGTTCGCCGAGGCCCCACATCTTTTGGACTGTGTCTTCGTCGGCACCAGCCGAGGCGGCACCGCAGGCGCAGCAGGCCGCGAGGAGCGAGGCGGTTTTGCGGCGAATGATGTCGAAGTAGACCTCCTCGGTGATGTCGAGGCGGCGTGCCTTCTCGATTTGGAGGAGTTCGCCTTCGCTCATCTCACGAACGGCCCGTGAAGTGATCTTCAACAGGTCAAACGCCTCGGCGTCAACTGCGGCAAGAAGGCCGCGGGACAGCAGGTAGTCCCCGACGAGCACGGCGACTTTTTTCTTCCACAGCGCTTGGATGCTGAACACACCACGTCGAAGGGGGCTTTCGTCGACCACGTCGTCGTGCACGAGTGTGGCCGTGTGCAAGAGCTCGATCAGGGCCGCGGCGGTGTGAGCGCGGTCCGTGGCGGCACCCTGTGCATCGACCCCACCGTGGAGCCGGGCGCTGAGAAACACAAACATGGGCCGCATCTGCTTGCCTTTGCGGCGAAGGATGTAGCGCATGACTGTGTCGAGCAAGGCGACGTCGGTGGTGACGGCCGCCCGGAATTTGGGCTTGAAGGCCGCCATGTCTCCAGCGAGGAGGGAGGTCACGCGTTTCAGATCCGACATGGCTGCAAAGGTAGCGCGGGCCGCGGGGCATTGACCTTCCTGCGGGCACGGGAAGCGCGCACCGGTTCGAGAGCGTATCTTCGCTTCATGGTGCGCTCTATGACAGGCTATGGAAAGGCGGAAGGTGCCGTCGGTTCCCGGAAATACACGGTCGAAGTCCGTTCGTTGAACGGCAAAAACCTCGACCTCCAAGTGCGGATGCCGTCCGTACTGAAGCAAAAAGAAATGGAATTGCGCACCGAGCTCGGGGCCCGCATCGTGCGCGGCAAGAGCGACATCGCCATCCACTTCGAAGCCGATGCCGCGGAGGCGCGCAACGAACTCAACGGGCCTGTGATCCGGAAGTACGTCCAGGACTTGGAAGCCCTGGCCCAGGAAACGGGCCAGCCGACGGGCAACCTGTTGTCGACGGCAGTGCGGTTCCCCGACGCCATGCAGACGTCCAAGGAGGCCTTCGACAAAGAGGCCTGGGCCGGCATTCACGCGTTGGTGCTGGAGGCGGCAGACAACTTCGATGCGTTCCGAGACACGGAAGGCGCCTCGCTGGAGGCCGACTTCAAGGGCCGATTGAATGAAATCGAGCGCCTCGAATCGGGCCTGGACCCGCTTTTGGAAGCCCGAATCAAGCGCGTCCGCGACCGCATTCGCACCAACCTTGAAGAGACCATCGACAGGGCCGCATTGGACGAGGGACGCTTTGAGCAAGAGGTCCTCTACTACATCGAGAAGATGGACGTCAGCGAGGAACGCACGCGCCTCACAGCCCACATCGCCTACTTCCGTGAGATCATGGAAACAGGAAGCGGACAGGGGAAGAAGCTCGGGTTTGTGGCCCAGGAAATGGGACGTGAGATCAACACCCTCGGCAGCAAGGCCAACGACGCCGACCTTCAACGCATCGTCGTTCAAATGAAGGACGAACTCGAGAAAATCAAGGAACAAGTCCTCAACGTCCTCTGACCCATGCCCGCAGGCTTGAAACCCCAAGGCGATGGCTTGGCCATCATCTTTTCCGCCCCATCGGGTGCCGGCAAGACCACATTGGTCAGACACCTCATGTCCAAGCCTGACTTGGCGCTTGGCTTCAGCGTGAGTGCCACCACCCGCGGCCCCCGCGAAGGCGAAGTGAACGGCAAGGACTACCACTTCCTGACCCCCAAAGACTTCGCTGAAAAGGTGAAGAACGGTGCGTTCGTGGAGTACGAAGAGGTCTACGAGGGCCTGTCGTATGGCACGCTGTGCAGCGAAGTGGAGAAGTTGTGGCGCGACGGCCGCACCCCGCTTTTTGACGTGGACGTGGTCGGAGGCCAAACCCTCAAGTCCGTCTTCGGCGACAGCGCCTTGTCCATCTTCGTCATGCCCCCTTCGATGCTCGTCTTGGAAGATCGCCTTCGTGGGCGCGGCACCGAGGACGAGGCGGCGCTCGAGAAGCGCATCGCCAAGTCCCAGCAGGAAATGGAAGCGGCTCCGGCGTTTGACCTGAGGCTGGTCAACGACGACCTCGACCTCGCCAAGCAAGAGGCCGAGGACATGGTGGGGGATTTTTTGGAACGCGCGTACCTCTGACCCCTTCGCAAATGGACGCCATGAACCCGACCCAAGCCCCTTCCAAAGCGCTTCGCGTCGGTCTGTATTTTGGGTCGTTCAACCCCATCCATCTGGGACACCTGGTCATTGCCAACCACATGCTCAACCTTGCTGGTTTGGATGAAGTTTGGTTTGTGGTGACTCCGAGCAGTCCGCACAAGCAGGGTGTGTCGATGATTCCAGAAGGGCACCGTCTTCAAATGGCGCGTCTCGCCTTGGCCGACCACCCCCATTTGAAGGCCGTCGATGTGGAATTCAACCTTCCTCGACCCAACTACACGGCTGACACCATGGACCACCTGCGCGAGGCCCATCCTGAAGTGGTTTTCAGCATCATCATGGGCCAAGACAATTTGGCGTCGTTCGACACCTGGAAAGACCACGATGCGTTGGTCGAGGCCCATCGCCTCTTGATTTACCCTCGCTTGACCCCAGGCACCGCCGTCTCGGACGCCGCCACCGAAGCATGGCTCGCGCACGCAAACGTCGAAGTCCACGAGGCTCCCATCATCGCGATCAGCTCCACGTACGTGCGGGACGCGATCATGGCAGGCCACGACGTGCAGTTCCTGTTGCCCGACGCCGTGGTGGCGTACATCGGCAACAACCATTTCTACGAAGAAGACGACGTCTAAACGGCGCTCACTGCCCGTTGTAGGCGTTCATTGCCCGGGCCAAGCCCGCGGTGGTGATGTTCAGCACGGCATCGCCGGCTTGGGTCAAGCGCTCGTCCATGCGCGCTTGCTCTTCCGCGCTCCACTTGCCCAGCACGTAATCGACCTGTTGGCCCTTTCCAAACTCCGCCCCAATCCCAAACCTCAACCTCGGGTACTTCGTCGTCCCCAGCACCTGTTGGAGGTCCTTGAGGCCGTTGTGGCCCCCGTCGCTGCCTTTGGCCCGCAGGCGCAGCGTTCCGAAGGGCAAATTCAAGTCATCGGTGATGACGACCACCCGTTCCAAAGGAATCTTTTCTGCATCCATCCAGTACCGCACGGCTTTGCCGCTCAGGTTCATGAACGTGGAGGGCTTGAGAAGCACGATGTGACGTCCCTTAAAACGGACGGTGGACACCTCGCCCAGTCTGCCGGTCTCGAAAGATCCGGACAGACGTTGGGCGAGGGAGTCCACCACCTTGAACCCGATGTTGTGTCGGGTTTCCTCATATTCTGCCCCGGGATTGCCAAGGCCCACCATGAGGTATTTCACGCAGCGAGGGGGTTATTCTTCGCCGCCTTCGCCGCCTTCGCCGCCTTCAGCTGCACCTTCTTCACCTTCGAGTTCAGATTCGGCAGACATGGCGGCACGCGTGCGCTTGCAAGCCACGAGAAGTGCGCTTTCGCTCAGGAGGATGTCGATGCCCTCCACATTGAGGTCACGCACACGGGCGTTGTCCCCAATCTTCAAAGGCGTGATGTCCACTGTGAGGCATTCGGGGAGCTGGTCCGCGATGCCACGCACGGGCACACGACGGTAGTTCAGTTCCAAACGTCCACCGTTCATCACCCCAATGGCCTGACCAGTTGTGCGCAACGGGAGCGCGACCTTGACGGGCTTGCCAGGGAGGACTTCGAGGAAGTCGAGGTGTGTGACGCGGTCGGTCACAGGGTGGAATTGGATGTCCTGAATGATGCAGTCCACCTTTTTGCCGTCGATGTCCAACTCGATTTTGAAGACGTCTGGGTTGAAGACAATCTTGTTGAGTTGAACTTCAGACACGCTGAAGTGGATCTGCTCTGCGCCGCCGTACAACACGCCAGGAACCTGGCTGTTCGCGCGGAGCGCATCGGCATCTTTTTTCCCTACGCTCTCACGCAGAGAGCCGCTCAATGATGCTGTTTTCATGATGAAAAATTATTGAAGAGTAAATTGAGTACTGATGGATTCGTTGCGCATCAGGCAGTGAAGCACTTGCGCAAACATGTCGTGCACAGGGAGCACGGTGATTTTTGACGAATCGACGTCCGTCCGCAGCGGAATGGAGTCCGTCACGATGAGTTCTTGAAGGGTGCTCGCCGCAATGCGCTCGTAGGCAGGTCCGCTGAGAACGGCGTGCGTACAGACGGCGCGGACGCTCAGCGCGCCGTGTGTCATCATCAAATCAGCCGCTTTCGTCAACGTGCCGGCTGTGTCACACATGTCGTCGACGATCACCACGTCCTTTCCTTGGACGTCTCCGATCACCGTCATGGAGTCCACTTGGTTGGCCACCTTGCGCTGCTTGTAACAAATGGCCATGTCCACGCCGAGGTGCTTGGCGTAGGTGCTGGCGCGCTTGGTGCCTCCGGTATCTGGCGTGGCGATGCAGAGGTTCTCCTTCGAGATGTGGTTCTCAATCCAAGGAAGGAAGAGGGTGGACCCAAACAAGTGATCCACGGGCACTTCGAAGAAGCCTTGGATTTGGTCGGCGTGAAGGTCCATCGTGATGATGCGGTTCACACCTGCCGCCATGAGCATGTTGGCCACGAGCTTGGCACCGATGGCCACGCGTGGTTTGTCCTTGCGGTCTTGACGGGCAAACCCGAAGTAAGGCATCACCGCCACAATGCGCTTGGCGCTGGCACGTTTGGCCGCGTCAATGAGCATCAACAATTCAAGCAGGTTGTCGGAAGGGGGGAACGTCGATTGGACGATGATGACCTCCTTGCCGCGCACGGTTTCCTCAATGCTTACCGTGAATTCTCCGTCGGAGAATTTTTGGGTGCGCACGGGAACCAGAGAGGTTCCGTATGCTGCAGCCACGCGCTCCCCGAATTCGAGGGAGGCGGAACCTGCGAGGATTTTGATCATGTCAGACATGGGCGGCGCTTCGAGGCCGCAAAGATAGGCATTCTTAGTCTGTTGGCGCCACGAGCTTGAAGCCCTTGCCGTGGACGTTCAGAATCTCGATGCGGTCGTCGCCTTTGAGGTGCTTTCGGAGCTTGGCGATGTAGACGTCCATGCTGCGTCCGTTGAAGTAGTTGGCGTCCCCCCAAATGTTCCGTAATGCGTGCGCCCGCTCGAGCAGCGCATTCTTGTGCTTGCAAAGCATGAAGAGCAATTCATTCTCTTTCGTGGTCAATCGATGGGACTCACCATTGAGGGTCAGGGACTGCGTGGTGTAATCGTAGCCGTACAGGCCGACGGTGAATGCTGTGACCTCTTCGCCGGCCTCTGGCAACGCTGCAGAACGACGCAAAATGGCTTGGATTCGCAAGACGAGCTCCTCCATGCTGAAGGGCTTGGTCATGTAGTCGTCTGCGCCGACCTTGAACCCTTCGAGTGTGTCGTCCTTGGTGGAGCGGGCCGTGAGGAACAAAATGGGAATGCTCCGGCTCTCCAGGCGGATTTCCTCCGCCACTTGGAAGCCATCCTTGCGCGGCATCATCACGTCGAGCACGATGAAATCGTACGTGTCGCGGTGAAACGCCTTGAGCCCCTCCACGCCGTCTTGCGCCCAGGTGACCTCAAATCCTTTGGCCTTGAGGTAATCGGAGAGCAAACGGCCCAAGCTGGGGTCGTCTTCACAGAGGAGGATGCGGATGTCTTTCATGAGTCTTGTGTCTTGTCAGGTTGGCATTCAAACGGAAGCAACAGCTTCAATGTTGTGCCCTCGCCGACACGGCTGGCGATTTGAACGGATCCGCCGTGGCGCTCCACCACGTTTTTCACGTAGCTCAGGCCCAGGCCAAACCCCTTCACGTCGTGCACGTTGCCGGTGGGGACACGATAGAGCCTTTCAAAGACCTTGCCAAGATGTTCTTTGGCGATTCCCATCCCGTTGTCCTGGATGTCGAGTGACACTCCGTCAGGGGTTTGGTCCGTCCGAATGACAATGTGCGGGTCCTCGTCCGAGTATTTGACGGCGTTGTCGATCACGTTGAAGAGGATGTTGGTCAAGTGGATGCGGTCCGCCACGAGGTTGGGGTTGCTCGCCTTCAAGTCCAAATCCACTTTCACCCCCTGCTTGTGAAATTTCACCGCCATGTTCTTCACCACCCCCTTCACGAGGTCGTGCAGATTCAGGGGTTGCACGTACAACCGCATGGCCCCATTTTCCGACAAACTCGCCCGGAGCACGTTTTCCACCAACACCCCAAGACGCTTGTTCTCCTCGCGAATCAGCCCGAGGTAATGCTTGCGCGATTCCTCGTCAAATGCGGGGTCGGACAAGGCCTCACTCGCCAGTCCGATGCTGGAAATGGGCGTCTTGAGTTCGTGGGTGAGGTTGTTGACGAGGTCCCGCTGGAGGCGGTCCGTGCGCTTGGTTCGTTGGATGGCAAACAGGGTGTACCCAAACCCTCCCGCGATCAACAGCATCATCAGGACGCTCAGGGCAAAGGCCCCGAGCATTTGGCCGATGAGGTAACGGCCGAGTTCGGGGAAATGCACGCGAAATTGAAGGGTGCCCAGCGCCACGGAGTAGCCACGTGCCAGAAGGGCCTCCGAGAACGGCTCTGCTTCTTCGAGAAGGTACACGGGCTGGCCATAGCGGTCGTATGCCCCAAACACCGGATCGGCCTCAATGCCCTGCTCTCGAAGGGCCAACCGAAGCAGCGAGTCCATGGGCAAGGCCTCCATGCGCCGGACTATCAACCGTTCTTCTGGCGCCAACTCATCCGTCCGCAACAGCTGTGGGTCGTCTCCTTGCGGGTCGTCAAGGTGGGCCGCCGTCAGCCAGTTGGCCACGAGCTGCAAGCTCTGTTCAACGCTTTGGTCAAACACCTCCTTTCGAAGCTTGGCCGAAGACTCCAACCAACTGACCTGCACAGCCACAATGACGAGCATCGCGGCGGTCATGGAACCTACGAGGACAGGGATGAGCCGGCCTTTCATGTTCCAAAGATGGCGCGACAGGGTCAGAATCGGGCATGGACCCCCATCGAGGCGTCCCCAACGCCAACAAACATTCACATCCCCTTCACAAAGGCTTGACATCGCCAGTCCGTCGTCGAGGTAGGTTTGCTGCGGATTCAGTTCTGGGCAGTTCCAACGGGAATCTCGGAATCAGGTGAAAGTCGCGGCGGTGAACGCACCGCGGCGCAGCAGGTTTGGTGGGGACACTCCTCGCCAAGAGCGGCACTCCAATTGGGGTGCCGTTTTTCATGGGGGTCCTCAGAAACTTGGGTATCTTCGTCAGCCCGCATCGGGTCATCTCCCCCCATGATTCCTCAGGAAACCGTCGACCAAATCATGAACGCCGCCGTCATTGAAGAGGTGGTGGGCGACTACGTGGAGTTGAAAAAATCAGGGAGTTCGATGCGCGGGCTGAGCCCGTTCACCAACGAGAAGACGCCGTCGTTTTACGTGCTTCCGGCGAAGGGCATTTTCAAATGTTTTTCGAGCGGCAAGGGAGGCAGCGTGGTGACGTTCCTGATGGAGCTGGAGAAGGCGAGTTACCCCGAAGCGTTGCGCATGTTGGCGCGCCGGTACAACATCGAGGTGCAGGAAAAGGAGCGTACCCCCGAGGAAATCGCGGCGGCTTCCGCCAAGGAAGGCCTGGCCAACCTCGTGGGTTGGGCGTCCAAGTGGTTCATGGACCAAATGCGCAACACCGATGCCGGCAAGGCCATCGGCCGCAGCTATTTCGTGGAGCGTGGTTTTCGGGACGACGTTCTCGACACGTTCCTGATTGGCTACAGCCCCGATTCATGGGATGCCTTGGCCACAGCAGCGCAGGAGGCGGGATACACCCCAGAGAAGTTGGTCGAGGCAGGCCTGTGCAAGCAGCGTGAGGACGGGTCTTTGTGGGACTTCTTCAAAGGCCGGGTCATGTTTCCGATTCGGGATGTGACGGGCCGCGTCATTGGATTTGGGGGGCGAACCCTGACCACGGAAAAGAAGGTCGCCAAGTACTTCAACTCGCCCGAGAGCGCGCTCTACAACAAGAGCAAAGTCCTTTACGGCGTACACCTCGCCAAGCCCGCCATCGTCAAAGAGGAGCGGTGCTTCTTGGTGGAGGGGTACACCGACGTGATGGCGATGCACCAAGCGGGGGTGACCAATGTGGTCTCTTCGAGTGGCACCGCCCTCACCACGGGCCAAATCCACCTCGTCCGCCGCTTCACCAAAAACATCACCGTCATTTTCGACGGGGACGCGGCAGGGATTCGGGCTTCGTTGCGGGGCATCGACATGCTGCTCGCCGAGGGCATGGCCGTGAAGGTGGTGTTGCTGCCCGACGGCGACGACCCTGACACCTACGCCAAGAAGGTGGGCAGCGACGCCTTGCATCGCGCCATTCATGAAGATGCGCAGGATTTCTTGCAGTTCAAGACCAAGCTTCTCTCTGATGAGGCAGGCAACGACCCGATGAAGCGCGCGGAGATGATCCGCTCGGTGGTGACGTCCATCGCCGCCATTCCCGACGCCATCCAGCGGTCCGTCTACCTGCAATCTTCGGCTTCGCAGCTGAAAATGGATGAGAATGTGCTGGGCACCGAGGTGGCCAAAGTCCTGCACGACCAGTCGAAGGCTGCGGCCAAACGTGCCGCGCAATCGAGCCCTTACGGCAAGGCCCGTGGCAGCGTGGCGCCTCCGCCTCCCGCCGGCGGCTCTGGATTTCCCGGAGACCCAGGTGCCTATGGAGACCCCGGCGCCGCGCCTTCGCCCGATCAAGCTCCACAGGTCGGAGACGACCTCACGCCGGCCATTTCGGAGCGAGCGGTCGTTGAAAACGATCTGATTCGCGCCCTTTTGGAGTACGCGACCGAGGTGGTTTCGGTCACGATGGAGGGAGAAGAAGGCGAAGAGCCCACCACCCTCGAAGTGCCGTTTGCAGAATTGGTCATTCACCGGATTGAAGAGGAGGGGATTGAGATTCAAGAGCCCATGAACCAAGCGGTGGTGAAGCGGTTTTCCGACGAATTGGATCACGAACGCATTTTGACTGCAGACCAGCTGGCCCAAGACCAAGACATGGGGGTTCAGCAAAAGGTGGCGGGCGCCTTGGTCCAGCAACACGTGCTCAGCCCCAATTGGTCCCAGCGCCACAAGATTTATCCGGTGGTGGAACGCGATCAGCTGACCTCCTTGCTCGAAGACAGCTTGCGTCGGATGCACTTGACGGATTTGCGGAATGCGTCCCGTGAGGTGTCGTCCAAACTCGAAGCGGGCGGACTTAGCGTGGAAGAGGAACGCGACCTTCTGGCCCAAAAAGTCCAGCTCACCCGCGAGATTCAGGCCACACTGAAACACTTTGGCACCGTCATTTTGCCATGAACGAATTCTTCAACACCACCTTCACCCTCGGGCACCACACCTTGACGGTCCTCGAGTTGTTTGAGGCGGGGTTGGTGCTTTTGGGCGCGCGCATTCTGTTGGCCATCCTGCGTCGCGGACTCCGTCGGGCGCAGAGGTTGTCGCGCATGGACGAGGGCAAGCAGTTCATTGTCCGACGGCTTGTGACGTCCGTGGTGTGGGCCCTTGCGGCCATGGGGTGCCTGTCGATGTTGGGTGTGGACTTGACCGCCCTTTGGGCGGGATCGGCGGCCTTGCTGGTGGGCGTTGGGATTGGCCTTCAAGGATTCTTCAACGATGTGATCAGTGGCTTTGTGCTGCTTTTCGAGGGCGGTGTGGCGGTGGGCAATGTGCTCGAGGTCAACGGGAAGCTCGTTCGTGTGGAGCGCATTGATCTTCGGTCCACCCGGGTGGTGACGGTGGCCGGCGAACTCATTGTGCTGCCCAACTCCAAGGTGGCCGGCGAGGCGGTGGTCAACTTGACGCAAGGGGACAGCGCCATGCGCATCCGGGTCAACGTGGGTGTGGCCTACGGGAGCAATGTGGACTTGGTGATGCGCCTGCTTTCTGAGGCCATGGCCGAGCAGCCAGAAGTGCGTTCCACCCCCCAACCCACGGTGTTCTTCCAAGAATTTGCCGACTCCTCCTTGAATTTCAGTGTGATGGGGTGGTTGGACGATCCTTGGGACCGGATGGGCATCCAAAGCCGGGTCCGCACCGCCATCGACGCGAAGTTCCGCGCCCATGGCGTGACCATTCCTTTTCCGCAGCGGGACCTTCACATCGTGACCTCCTCAGAGGGAGTGTCCGGCGTCTGAACGACGCGCGAGAAAGGGCTCGAAGAACCTTACGTTTCGCTGGGGCGAATGGCGCGAAGGTGCATGTTGAGCGAGGTGCGACCACGGAATGTGTTTTGGACCAAAGTGAACACCAAGTCCATTTCCTGCATCTGGCGCACTTCCTCCAGCCGATCTCCCATCCCAAACCCAATGGCTTCAAACCGTCCGTGGGGCACTTCCGTGGTTTGGAGGATGAGCTTCAAGTGGCGGCCACGGTGACCCACCGTGCGAGGGGGCACGGCCGCTTTCAGTCCGCTGGCCATGAAGACCGGCACGCCGTTGCCGGGCCCAAACGGTGCCAGCTGCCCCATTTCCTCAAACACCTGCGGGGTCATTGCGTTCAGGTCGATTTCGAGGTGGTAGCTGATGCTCGGAGCGGGGATGCGGCCATTGACTTGGGACGCGATGCTTTTTTCGATGGCTGTGGTGAAGTCCTTGAGTTGGTCGCTGCGAAGTTGAAGACCCGCCGCCATGGGGTGTCCGCCAAATTGCTCGAGGTAGGAACGACAGTCCTCCAAGGCTTTGTGGATGTCTACCCCTCGTACGCTTCGCGCACTGCCCATCAGCAAGCCATTTTCTTCGCTCAACACAATGGTGGGACGGTACCTGGCCTCCACAAGGCGGCTTGCCACGATGCCCAGCACGCCGCGGTGCCATCCCTCACCACACACGACGGTGCAGCATCGGCCGGCGGGTTGCTCTGCCATTTGGGCCAGCGCTTCTTCGGTCATGTCCTCGTCCAAATCGCGTCGCGCTTGGTTCATCGACTCCAGCTCATAGGCCAATTCGTACGCGGTGTTGTCGTCCGAAGCCATGAGCAGTTCCACGGCTTTGAGCGCGTGGCCGACCCTTCCTGCCGCATTGATGCGGGGACCCAATGTGAAACTGATGTCGCGCACCGAGTTGGGCACGCGGTCGATGTTGGCCACGTGCAGCATGGCCCGAATGCCCGGGCGCATCGTCTTGCGGAGCTTCCGCATGCCGTGATGGGCGAGGATGCGGTTTTCTCCCGTGATGTCCACGAGGTCGGCTCCGATGCTCAAGGCGAGCAAGTCAAGGTGGTCGTACACCGACGACATGGTCAGTCCAATGGTGTTGACCAAGCCTGTGAGCAGCTTGAAGGCCACGCCGGCGCCCGACAATTCTTTGAACGGGTAGGCGCAGTCCTCGCGCTTGGGGTTCAGCAAGGCATGGGCGATGGGCAAGGTGTCTGCAGGCAGGTGGTGGTCGCACACGATGGTGTCGATGCCGGCCTCTGCCGCCGCCGCAAGGGCGTCAAAATCCTTGGTCCCACAATCCAACGTGATGATGAGTGTGCACCCTGAGACTTTCGCGCGCTCCACCCCTTTGGGCGACACACCATAGCCTTCGCCATAACGCATCGGGATGTAGGGGAGCACGGGCACTTGAAGGCCCTTCAAAAACGAAGAGACCATGGCGACGGAGGTGGTCCCGTCCACGTCGTAGTCGCCATAGACCATGATGCGCTCGTTGCGCTCGATGGCTTGCATGATGCGCGACACGGCCTTGTCCATGTCCTTCATCAAGAAGGGGTCGTGCAGCTTCTCCCTGCTGGGGTCCAAAAAATCTTCCACCTCCTCGGTCGAGCTCATGCCCCGTTGAATCAACAAGGATGCAACCAATGGATTCAGACCCGTGTCTTTTGACAGGCGTCCGACTTCTTGAAAGTCAGGGGCTTTGGAAGGCTTCCATTCGAGGTTGTCCATGGCGCTTGAGGGGGATGGGGAGTCCGGTTGTGTTCCAGTTGTATCTTTCGACACGTCAAAATTACGCACATGACATCTCAACCCTTCTTTTCAATTGCTGGCGGCCGATTCGTGGCCATGTGTTTTGCAGTCCTTCTGTCTGGTCTGACGTTGACCGGTTGCTTGAACGACGACAACCTCATTGGCGAGAACTGCTATGACGAAATCCTCAACAATGGAGAGGAACTCATTGATTGCGGCGGTCCCATTTGCGATCCTTGTGATCCCTGTGAGAACGAAGTGTGGGACCCCCTTTTGGGCGAGCAATGGGTCGATTGCGGCGGAAGCTGTGAGCCTTGCGCCACCAACTTCAACGGCGTCTTGGACGAAGGAGAAACGGGCGTGGATTGTGGTTGCGAGGGATGTCCAGCTTGCCCTGAGCTCTGTGGCGATGGCCTGATGAACGGTTACGAAACCGGCGTGGACTGCGGCGGCGTGGATTGTGAGGCTTGCCCGACGTGCGATGACGGCATTTTGAATGGCAGTGAGACAGGCATCGATTGCGGAGGAAACACCTGCGACCCCTGCGAATGCCTTTGCGATTGCACCAACGGCATCCAAGACGGATTGGAAGAATACATCGACTGCGGTGGTCCCAACTGTGAGCCGTGCGCATCCACCATCTCTTGGTACAACGCAGGCGTCCAGTACTTTGGCGACGCCGGGGCGACAGCAGAATTGGTTGGAGGCAACCTCCAAATCAACGGCATCAGCCTCACCGGCGCTCAAGTTGGATTTGTGGTGGCAGAGCCTGCCGACGGATGGTACAATGGCTATGTCATTGCTTTGAACCCCACGTCACTCCCTCAAGCGGCTGCGTACACGAGCACGGCGGGATTGAACTACACCACCTTGTTTGGCGGCAACACCACCTTCCAAATCACCTACATCGACGCGGTGCCAGGGGGATATGTGGTAGGATCGTTCAACGGTTCTGTGATGGAGGCTTCGGGCTCAGCGACGACGCTCAGCCAGGGCAGCTTCCAGTTGTCCATCAACTGATTTCGACAGTGTCAAACCGGTTCCGCGGGGACTTGTTGGGTTGACATCGCAATGTGGAAAAGGCGGCTTGGCCGCCTTTCTGCTTCTTGGCTGTGGGGTTGAACTTCGTGGAGTGCGTCGTGGCACCTCATTCCTGCAATCATGATTTTGACCTCTTCCTTCTTTCAGCGTTCCGGCCATGCCTTGTCTGCGTTCCTTGTGGCGTCCATGTTGGTCTTTTCGGGCTGTGTAACCACCCAGCAGTATGAAGCCCTTCAAACGCAATTGGACGAAGCCGAATCCGAGAATGCGAGTTTGCGTTTGGCCCGTCAAGACGCCCAAGTGTCAAGCCGTGAATTGGAAGGCCAAGTGGCGCGTTTGACTGCGGAAAACGAAGCCTTGGCGGGAGATGCCAACGCGTTGAGTACTGAGTCCAAGCGCCTGCGCGAAGAGGTTGGGCGCCTCACGGAGCTGAACGATGCGTTGACCGATCAAAGTTCAGGGCGCCTCAGCGACATTGCCGAAGAGAACAGAGCATTGCTCGAAGATGTGATGCGGATTCGCGAGGAATTGCAAGCGCGCGAGGACCGATTGAGTCGCTTGGAAAAGGATTTGAATGAGAAATCCGCGTTGCTTGAAGCGCGAAGCAAGCGTGTGGAGGAGCTCGAATCGTTGCTCGAGGCGCGCGAGCGTGCCGCCGAAGCCCTGCGTGCCCGTCTCGCGGAGGCCTTGCTCGGTTTCCAGGGCAAAGGCTTGAATGTGGAGCAGCGCAACGGCAAGGTCTACGTCAGCATGGAGGCCCAATTGCTGTTTCCCAGCGGAAGTGCCAGTGTGGACCCAGGGGGGCGTGAGGCACTGCAAGGGCTGGCTTCTGTGATTGCCGAGCAGTCAGACTTGGAGATCGTCGTGGAAGGCCACACCGACACCGATCAGGTCCGAAGCACGAGCATCCCGCGCGACAACTGGGAACTCAGTGTGCTTCGCGCCACAGCGGTCGTCCACATTTTGCTCGAGAACGCCGGAGTGGACCCCTCCATGTTGGCAGCTTCTGGGCGGAGCGAATACCATCCCTTGGACGCTTCGGACAAGGCGAAGAATCGACGAATCGAGGTCATTTTGGCGCCCAACCTCGACAGCCTCTACGAGCTGATTTCTGAGTGAGATGCTTGGCCTGGAGTCAGGCATGAAAAAAGCCGCCCTGAAGAAGGCGGCTTTTTTCATTTGGTTGCCCCACCAGGACTCGAACCTGGAAAAACGGTACCAAAAACCGGTGTGTTACCATTACACCATGGGGCAATCGCGCTTAGGCGGGGCAAAGATAAACAAGGGGAAGTAACTTTCGTCAATCATGCAGGTACTGAATTTTGTCGATGGCGCATTCCAAAACACGCCTCAGGTTCTTGAAAATGTGACGCCAAGCTCCGGGGAGGTCTTTGGCACCATCCCTCGTTCTGGCGCGGTGGAAGTGGACCAAGCCATGGCTGCCGCCAAGCGTGCTTTTCCCGCCTGGTCGAAAACGCCCGCAGCTGAAAGGGCCGCCTGCTTGGAGCGATTGGCGGACGCGGTTCGTGACCACGCAGCCATGCTGGCGAAGGAGGAGGCTCGAGACAATGGAAAGCCTGTGTCACTCGCCGCACACGTGGACATCCCACGCGCCGAAAAGAACCTGCGTTTTTACGCATCTGGGGTGCAGCACTATGCCAGCGAAAGCCACGCCATGGAAGGCGAGGCGATCAACTACACCTTGCGCAAACCCTTGGGGGTGGTGGCGTGCATCAGCCCATGGAATTTGCCCTTGTACCTGTTCACCTGGAAGGTGGCCCCCGCGCTTGCCGCAGGCAACTGCGTGGTGGCCAAGCCCTCTGAACTCACTCCTGTGACGGCCTATCTGCTGAGCACATGGGTCAAAGAGGCTGGGTTTCCTGACGGGGTATTCAATGTCCTTCATGGCTTGGGGCCGGAAGTGGGCGAGGCCATGGTGACCCACCCTGACATTGCGGCCGTTTCTTTCACGGGTGGCACGACCACCGGTGCCCGCATTGCAGGACACGTGGCCCCCAAATTCAAGAAGATGAGCCTAGAGCTGGGAGGCAAGAACCCTGCCATCATCTTCGAAGACGCGGATTTTGAGGATGCCCTTCGGACCACGTTGCGGAGTTCCTTTGCAAACCAAGGCCAAATCTGCCTCTGCGGCTCCCGCATCCTCATTCAACGTCCCATCTACGACAAGTTCAAAGAAGCCCTTGTGGCCAAGGCTTCGAAGATGGTGGCAGGCGATCCTTTGGATCCTTCCACGAAACTCGGCGCGGTGGTCTCGGAAGCCCACATGGAGAAAATCCTCTCGTACATCTCGCTCGCCAAGGAAGAGGGTGGTCAAGTTCTTTGCGGCGGCCACCGCCTTCACCCGGATGGCGTGGAAGGCGGGTTTTACGTGGCACCCACGGTCATTGAGGGCCTCGGTCCAGCATGCCGCACGAACCAGGAAGAGATTTTCGGACCGGTGGTCACCTTACAGCCATTCGACACCGAAGAAGAGGCGTTGGCGTTGGCCAACGACACGGCCTATGGCTTGGCAGCGACCCTTTGGACGACCGATTTGAAGCGCGCTCACCGTGTGGCGGCAGGCATCGAGTCCGGCATCGTCTGGGTCAACACGTGGCTGTTGCGTGACCTTCGGACGCCTTTCGGGGGCGTGAAGGCTTCGGGCTTGGGGCGCGAAGGCGGATTTGACGCCTTGGCGTTCTTCACCGAACCCCAAAACATCTGCATCAAACTCTGACGCCAGTCAGGCTTTCAAACCATCAATTCCCGCCCAGCTCGTCAAGCTGGGTCTGCAACGCGCCGAGTTGGGCGTTCAGTTCGTCGACTTGGGTTTGCAAGGCAGCAATCAATTGCAGCAAGTCTTGGCCGCTGGCGATGATGGAACCGCTCGCAGTGATGTTCCCGGACTGGTCCACTTGGAGCGCGTCGCTCCGGTTGTCTGCATCGGCACCGTTTCCGACAGCGAACAACACCCCTGTTTGGTTCTCGAGGTTCCACTGTCCCACCACGGCGCTGTTCTCTTGGTCCGCGACGAGGTTGTATCCGATGGCGGCAGCGCTGTTGGCCGTGGCCGCGGACGAGCGACCAGCTGCGTGGCTGTACAGGCCGGAAGCAGTGGTTTCGTAGCCCTCCGCGTGTGCAGCGAAACCGCTTGCCACACTCTGGAACCCTTCACTGTGTGCGGCATCGGCTGTGGCCGAAGTGCCTTCACCTTCTGCGTGGGCACACGTGGCCGAGGCTGTGGTGTTGCGGTTGGACGCGTGGCTGTAGAGGCCACTCGCAAGGCTTTGGTAGCCCTCGGCGTGGGCTGCGGTGTTGGTGGCGTCGGTGCGGTAGCCCTCGGAGTGGCTGTAGTTGCTGGTTGCCTCCGTGTAGTAGCCTTCGGCATGGGCAGCGAGTCCGCCTGCAATGGACCCAAAGCCTTGGGAGTGGGCGGCTGTGGCGGTCGCGCTAGACCCTTCACCGATGGCACTGGAGCATACGGCTGTGGCGGTGCTGTTTTGGTTGGACGCGAAGCTGTATGGTCCTGAGGCTGTGGTGTTGCGACCCTGTGCTTGCGAGTAAGATCCGCTGGCGACCGTGCCAAATCCTTGGGCCAGTGTTTGGGTGATGCTCAGCGACCCAGAAACCTCGCCACGCGGACCTGTTTGGCCTAGGGGAGTGATGTCGCTGTAGGTGCTGACCCCCAGCACAAGTCGCACACTGTCCAACGTGCCGACTCCCGTGCCGCCACCTTCAATCGGCAGCACGCCAGAAGGGAGAAAGGGTGCCCCAAAGAAGGACAAGAAGGAGATCAAGTCGTTGGATTCAATGGTCTCGTTCCCGTTGGCATCCGGATTGTAAGGGAACCCAGGTTCGGATTGGGCGGCTGCCCTTTGGGTCATGCAACACATGAGGAGGGCCATGGCAGACAAGGCCCCAAAGCGATTCTTCCAGTTCATGTCCCAAAAGATAGCACCAAGCCAAAAAAAGAAGGCCGCCCCGAGGGACGGCCTTCCGATTTTTATGCGCAAGCTCAGTGGGAGGGTTACTCAATGACGAGCAACTTCTTCGTCGTCACGAAGTCCTTCGAGCTCACTCGAACCTGGTACATGCCAGACTCCAAGTTGTTGATGTTCAGCTCCAAGGTCGTTGGCCATCCTTCGTACATCTGTCCTTCGAAGACATCTTGTACAAGAGATCCGTCCATGGTGTACACCTGGACCTTGGCAGTCACATCTTCCTTCACCGTCACGGTCAACGTGGCCTGCGTAGAGGCAGGGTTCGGGTAAAGGGTTGTGATCTCAATCAAATCTTTTGCCTGAGTAGGCTCAGCATCTTGCTCACCCTCAACACCTCCATCGAGGAGAGGGTCTTGCAATTCGCCAGTGCTTGTGAAGCTGTAGTTGTAAGTGACGGCGTTGCCACATTCATCAACCGCACAGAAGTGGAAAGTCGTTTCCCAATCCTGCAGGAAGTCAATGTCGCCGAAGAGGTCACCAGAGCCCATGGCACTGCTTTCCTCACCGTCAATCACCAACGTACCGCCGTAGTAGTACCAGCCGCTAAAGCCATATTTGGCGTTCTTGTTGTTGGCACCCACACCAAACTGGAATCCGAAGTACTGGTTCGCAGGCTGGTGGCTCATGGCGAGCTCCGTGCCTTCGAAGGCCGTTCCTTCCACACCAGTGATGCTTCCGTCAAGAAGGATGGCGTAATCCCACGTCATGTGATCGCCCAAGCCGCAGTCGGACTTGTAGCTCTCGAGACCTGGTGTCGCGCACCACTCTTCCCAGTTCATCAACGTACCGAACGTGGCTTCCACGTCAAAGGAACCGAGGTCATTGGACACAGTCATCGACACAGTCGCAGTGCCATTGACAAGATCCTTCGTCATGGTTCCGGCGTCGGTCATGTAGTATTCACCTCCGAGGAAGTTGAACATGCGCATGCCGTGCTGGTTCGGGTTGTTGTCGCAGGTTTCGCCGTCGGCCAGGGTCATTGGCGTCGTGATGTCACCTTCTGTGTACTCACCTCCAGTGATGAAGGGGTTGTTGATGCCAGACGTGGTGACAGAGCTCAAGAGGTCGAGATGTCCGTCTTCGCCGAGAATCTCCGCACCCAATGCAGCTGCGATGGCATTGTTGGCTTCTGCGTTGTCCAAGGAGTCGCAAGTCGCCGCTCCGCTGCAAATGTCTGAAGCAGACACGTCAGCAATCATTGGCACCGTCACTTCACCGCAGTAGCTGTCATATGGGACAGCCAATGAGCCGTTGTTGTTGGTTGGGGTGCCAGCCAACATTGGAGCTGTGGTGTCAACAATGGTGTAGGTCGCAGTCGTGCTTGAGCTGTTGCCACAGTCATCTGTTGCCGTGAAGAGGACTTCCACAGTTCCAGTCAAGCCACAGTCGTCGCTCAAGTCACCCAACTCGTAGTCGTGTGACCATGTGACGTTACCACAGTTGTCCGTGGCAGCGGCTCCACCATGGTTGTTCAACCAGGCGTCCAACTGAGCTGAGTTGCTCATGTCATAGTCGTGTCCAGTACATTCGTTGGAGGCGTCTTCTGCCTGCACCGTGATGACAGGGCTTGTGGTGTCCACAACGTGGATGGTCTGCGTGCAAGTTGCCGTGTTGCATCCCGTGTCCATGGTTGTGTACGTCCGTGTCACCGTGTACGTTGGGTTGCAGTTTTGGGCAATTTCCATGGACTCCTCCAAGCTCATGACCTGGCAGTTGTCAGTTTGCTCTGGCGTGTGCTCAATCAAAGCAATGTCGCTGTTTTCAGACACTCCTTGGTTGAAGTTGTTGCTTGTGACCAAGGCTGCACCATCGAAGTTCACACGACGGACATCAGGCTGATTGTCTACAGTGGTCACAGAGGTGATGAGGCGTTCAACAGAATCACCGTTGATGCGGGTCAGTCCAATCTTGTCATCTTCCTCGAAGAGACCTGGAAGCGCATCCACCAAAGCGGCGTCCACGTAAACGTAGTTGCCTGTGAAGCGGTTGGGGTCGTTGGTTGGCCATGTTCCCAAACCGCTGGATTGCGCAATCGCAGCCAAGGGTGCCACAATTTCATTCTGACCGACGGAAGCGATCAGGCTGCATTCCACCGTGCGGTCTTCATTGCACATGATCTCAGGCGCAGTGGTATCAAGCACAGTGATGGTCTGTGTCACAGAAGCTGAGTTGCCACATGCGTCGGTTGCAGTGAAGGTGCGCAACACTTCCCAGTTGCCTGGGCAAGTAGCGTCTTGCGTTTCGCTGTCGACGTATGAGACAGAAGCGCCACTCGCACAATTGTCTGACGCCATCGCCATTTCCGTCATGATGTCACCGTAGCACTCTACCGTGTAATCTGCGGGAACATGTGTGAATGTAGGAGCGATGTCGTCCTGAACAGTGATCACTTGCGAGGCTTCAGCTGAGTTGTCGCAGTTGTCGCTGATGATCCATGTACGAGTCAATGTGAACTGGTTGGGGCATGTCATGTCCATGACCTCTTCATAAATCAAGTCGAGGTTTTCGTCAACCAAGTCGCTGTACTCAGGATGCAACATGACCGTGTCCTCCACACATGCGACCGTGTAGCTGTCGGGCACGAAGTCAAACACCGGCGCATCGTCGTCAATCAAGTTGATGATGACTTCCGCAGTCGATGTGTTTCCACACAAGTCCGTGATGGTGAGCACGCGCAACCAAGACGCTGACTCAGTCATGGGGTACTCTGGGTGTGGTTGATTCGCGCAACCACCTGACAGTGGCAAGTCCATGGCCGTGCAAGAGAACAAGGGGCTGCAATCGTCAATGTAGCCGATTGGGAAGCTCTCCCACTCTGAGTCTTCAGGGTAGGCCCAAACCACATCGGGTGGGTATGCACCGTCCACATCGTATTCCTCAGCGGGGATTGAAATCTGACCCGGTCCCTGGTACACAGGAGCCGTGTTGTCGACCACGTTGATGGTTTGCATCACCGTAGATGCGTTGCCGCAATCGTCGGTCAACGTAAGCGTACGACGCATGGTGTAACAACCCGCAGGAACGCCATTCTCGCTGTTGTGGCTCACCAAGGTGTCTTGTGCAGCGTCGAAGGTGACGTCAATGTTGGCGTCACAATTGTCGCTGAGATCGATGGAGCCAAACATCTGCTGTGGGTTGGAGCTGTACTCCGTGCAGTCCACATCGGGAGTTGTGGCAATTCCGTAAGGAGCCGTCACGTCCACCAAGGAGATGATCTGATCTTGTGAGGTCGAGTTGCCACACTGGTCGGTGACCGTCCAAGTACGGGTCACAGTGCTGCTTCCCAAGTACTCAATGATGCTGTCATCTCCTTCAGTGATTTCAACCACTTCGCCGCAGTCCAACACGCGGGTGTCGACGTAGGTGATGACCAAGTTTTGGTCGAAGCATGCATCGCAATTGTCCGCAGCTTCAGGCTCACCACCCGTCTCAGATACCACGAAGTTGGCAGAGCATGTCGCATCGAGTTCGATGGTCACGTCGGCCGGGAACGCAGTGAAGAAAGGATCACCATTGTCGTACATCACGACAGTTTGTTCGAATTCAGTGGCGTTGCCGCAGTCGTCTGTGGCCGTCCATGTGCGAATCCATGTGCCGAGGCATCCACCGCTCACGAGCACTGCTGAAACAGAGTAGTCGAGGTCAGCGTCGCACAGGTCGGAGGCCATGAACAAAGACTCGTGGTCGATGCTGTTCATGAGCTCTTCCGTGGCCTGCTCGCATGGCAGTTGCAACATCGTCTCGCTCGCACTCAAGGCATCGCCAGCTTCGTTGACCCACACAGGTGCAGTCAAGTCGGTGATGATGACCGTTTGGGTGGTGGTCGCCGTATTGCCACAAGCATCTTCGGCAGTGTAGGTGCGCTCGTAGATCGCGTTGCTTCCGCAGCTTTCGTCAATCTGAACGTCAACCCAAGTCACCACAACTTCACCGCCACCGTTGGCGTAAAGGGCGTCGAAGGTGCAGTCGTCTTCCACTTGGAAAGATGTTTGACCTTCCCAAATGCCCACAGGAGCGCCTTCGTAGAAACCAATGCCATTGTCGGCATCTGTAACCACGTATTGTGCGCCTGTGCTGCTGTCTCCGAAGTAATCGCTGCACTCAATGTTCAATACAGGTGTCGCGTAAATCTCAGGAGCCGTGTCGTCGTAGATGTTGATTTGGTACGTTTCGACAGTCTCGTTGCCGCAACGGTCCGTGGCAGTCACGGTCCGCTCAACGCTGTAGCACGTCTCACCGTTCACATGCTGAGGCAATGCATCGCTCCAAGACACTTCAACTTCCGAGTCGATCTCGTCATAGACCGTGGAGAATTCACCATTTGGTGAAGACGTCCAATCGTCTTGGTTGAGAGGACCAGGAGTCCAATCCAACAAGGAACAATCGGTCACCATCAAGGGGTAGTAAGCCGCAGGGTCGTACTCACCACAGTCCAAGAAGGTTTCCATGCCAGAAACGATTGGGGCATCGGTGTCCTCGAGGTACACAATTTGACCGAAAGTGGTCACATGTCCGCAGCTGTCAACCGCAGTGTAAACACGGTCCAATGCGCCGTCACACCCTCCGCTTTGGAGCGTTTGAGTGAAGGTGAAGCTTTCAATGCCAGAGCCGCAATCATCGGCAGTGGCCATCCACACGTTGATGTCGCACGCATCGATCGTCACCTCAGGCAAGGCTGTGATGATGGGATCTTGCGTATCGAGCACGGTGATGATTTGCTGACATTGTGATTCGTTGCCGTAGGCATCAGTCGCCGTCCAAGTGCGACGGACTTCGAACCCACAGTATCCCAAATCAATGTTGCCTTGCTCAAAGACCACGGTGCCGCAAGTCCCATCGTCGTTGCAACCCTCGTAAATCGGATTCCAATTCGCACAGTTGTCGCTGGTTTCGAGGCATGGCACGGGGATGGCGTTGTTGATGGCCTCCACAATGTCCTCAAAGCTTTCCGTGCCGCACACCAACGCCTCAGAGAATTCGAGCGTCACGTCCGCAGGGCAGTTGGCGAATTCAGGAGCAATCGTATCCTCAACTGTGGTGGTCACAGTCTCGATTTGAACGGTGTTTTCTTCAATGTTGAAGGCACCGTAGGTCTCCACGGTGTATGCACCCGTGCAGTCAGTGTCGAACAAGATTTCGTTCTCGATGTCGGCAATGACGTCGCCGGAGAAGCCAGCAACTTCCTCACCGTTGAATTCACCTTCCCAACCGAACCAACCGCCGAAGCCGTCGTTGCAGTTGTGGTTGTTGCCGCCTTCACCAAGCTGGAAACGCTTGTTGGTGGACGCAGGCATGTGGTTCAAGAAGAGGGTTTCGCCGTCGAAAGAACCGCCAATACGTGTCAAGCGCGACAAGGTGTTCACCATGGTGAAGACTTGCATTGCTTCTGTGTCGATGTCGCATGTTTCCCAGGCGCCATCCACCATTTCACCCGCGACGAGCAAGCTGTGTGCTGGGTTGGCGTCCAAGAATGCTTGGGCGCTCATGCCGTCCGCGAACTGCATATAGACTTCGTAAGCAATGTCGCTCTGTGGCTCTGGAGCCCGGACCACACCCGTCAACTCCGCCGTTCCGTTTTCGAACACAGTGAGTTTCAAGGGAGCACCTTCGTCCTCGACGAAGTAATCGCTCAAACAATCCGTTTGTGCACTCAAGCCGTAGAGACGAACCGCTGCGTCTGCACCGGGTCCCATGGCTGTCACCACATCGTAAGTGGTGTAGCCTGTGGTGGCGTCGTTGAAGGCGCAGACAAGCACGTCATCGGTGCAAGTATCCACGTATCCAAACTCTTCATCACAAGCGGTTGGCAGATTTTCTGCACACTCCACAGTCTCCTCAGCAGTCAAGTCTTCCAAGAAGTCTTCAGAGCAGAAGTAGTCTGTCATGTCCTCGAATTCGATGCAGTCGCACTCGTCAAGGTCAGACTGGCTGATTTGGCCATCCTCGTCCACAGAGAACTGGAATTCGTCGCAATCCAAAGCGTAGAACTGCAGTCCAAGTGGATCGTCACCCGCCGCACACGCGCAGGCATCAAATGTCCAGAGACCCACCACCACTTCTGTGCCGTTGGCGTACTGAACGATGTTGCCATTGGGGTCGAGCACCACTTCACCTCCGTTGGTGAACGCGTTGTCGGCACCGCTGCCACAATCATCCAACACTTGGATCACTTTGTTGTGCAGGTTGGCTTCGATGTCGAACGTGCAGTTCTCTTCGAAGATGGTGCCACCGCAGGTGCCCTCGCAGTCGAGGTAGAGGCAAGAGCCATCTTCGATGGTGTCCCCCTCGTAGTTGCATGCCAATTCGTCCGTGCAACCTGTGCAAGAGCTGTTGTCGCCACCACACACTCCGCACTCATCCAAAATCGCGCTGCCACCGCAGGTTCCTTCGCAATCAGGGTAGAGGCAAGATCCGTCTTCAATGGTGTCGCCGTCGTAGTTGCATGCCATTTCGTCGGTGCAACCCACGCAAGAGAGTCCGTCACCGCCGCATACTCCGCATTGGTCGACAGTCAAAGTGCCACCACAAATTCCTTCGCAATCAGGGTAGAGGCAAGAGCCGTCTTCAATGGTGTCGCCGTCGTAGTTGCACGCCATCTCGTCGGTGCAACCGGTGCAAGAGCTGTTGTCACCACCGCACACTCCGCACTCATCGTCGTAAATGCAAGAGCCATCTTCAATGGTGTCTCCTTCGTAGTTGCACGCCATCTCGTCGGTGCAACCGGTGCAAGAGCTGTTGTCACCACCGCATACTCCGCACTCATCGTCGTAAATGCAAGAGCCATCGTCAATGGTGTCTCCCTCATAGTTGCAAGCCATTTCGTCAGCGCAACCGGTGCAAGAGCTGTTGTCACCTCCGCAAACATCACATTCGTCGAGGTACAAGCATTCACCATTGGCAGGGTCGTTGTAGTTGCAAGCCATCGTGTCAATGCAGTTGTCCACATCGTCACAAATCATGTCTCCGTCCACGTTGAAGAAACAGTGGCCGTTGCAGATGCCCATCACGTCAACCTGACCCACACAAGGGTCAATGGCGTCACAGATGCCATCGTCGTCAAAGTCACCATAAGGACAAGGATCATCG
>CBFHRO010000013.1:0-41673 GCA_965658245.1 uncultured Flavobacteriales bacterium | reverse complement strand
ACCGTGTTCGCGCCAACGGACGCCGCTTTTGCCAACCTCCCCGAGGGCACGTTGGAAGCTGTGTTGGCCGACAACGATTTGTTGACCGCAATTTTGACCTACCACGTGGTGGGCAGCACGGCCTTGAGCACAGACTTGTCTGACGGCATGATGGTGACGACGCTCAATGGCGCAGACGTGACTGTGACCATCGACGCGGACATGAACGTCTTTATCAACGACGCGCAGGTGACCGTGGCGGACATTGCAGCAGACAACGGCGTGGTGCACGTCATCGACGCAGTGTTGTTGCCCCCCGCACCTGCAACCAACACCGTGGTGGACATCATCGTGAACAGCGAGGATCACACAACCTTGGAAACCGCTGTAATCGCAGCCGGCTTGGTGGAGACGCTGAGCGGTGAAGGTCCTTTCACCGTGTTCGCGCCAACGGACGCCGCTTTTGCCAACCTCCCCGAGGGCACGTTGGAAGCTGTGTTGGCCGACAACGATTTGTTGACCGCAATTTTGACCTACCACGTGGTGGGCAGCACGGCCTTGAGCACAGACTTGTCTGACGGCATGATGGTGACGACGCTCAATGGCGCAGACGTGACTGTGACCATCGACGCGGACATGAACGTCTTTATCAACGACGCGCAGGTGACCGTGGCGGACATTGCAGCAGACAACGGCGTGGTGCACGTCATCGACGCAGTGTTGTTGCCCCCCGCACCTGCAACCAACACCGTGGTGGACATCATCGTGAACAGCGAGGATCACACGACCTTGGAAACCGCTGTAATCGCAGCCGGCTTGGTGGAGACGCTGAGCGGTGAAGGTCCTTTCACCGTGTTCGCGCCAACGGACGCCGCTTTTGCCAACCTCCCCGAGGGCACGTTGGAAGCTGTGTTGGCCGACAACGACTTGTTGACCGCAATTTTGACCTACCACGTGGTGGGCAGCACGGCCTTGAGCACAGACTTGTCTGACGGCATGATGGTGACGACGCTCAATGGCGCAGACGTGACGGTGACCATCGACGCGGACATGAACGTGTTCATCAACGACGCGCAGGTGACTGTGGCGGACATTGCAGCAGACAACGGCGTGGTGCACGTCATCGACGCGGTGTTGTTGCCTCCAACCCCAGACGGAATTCAAGAAGCCGTGGCTTCTTGGACAGTGATGCCCAACCCCGCCCAAGACGTGGTGACGTTGACAGGTGTGAACCCTGCAGCAACCGTGGCGCTGGTGGACATGACGGGACGTACGGTGCGCGAGTTTGCACAGGGCACGACGGTGTTGACTGTGGGCGACTTGGCCCCAGGTACGTACTTGGTGACGGTCAACGACGGCCGCAACCTCGAATTGAAAAAGATCATGGTGCAGTAAGGCACCGATTGAAACCATGGAAAAGGCCCCTCTCGAGGGGCCTTTTTTTGTTTTGGAAGTTCCCATCAGGGAAGCGCGAGGGCATTCCTCCCCTTTCCAAATGACGAAAATCTATGAACAGACGCAGTTCGTCAGTGCGCGAAAGAGCTCGGGATGCTTCCATGCAAACCCTGCGTCGAGAAGGCGGGTGGGGCGGACGTTTTGGCCTTCGAGCAAAAGGGAAGACATCTCGCCCATGACCATGGACAGGGCGAATCCAGGAACCTTCGGAGCCCAATGCGGTCGGCTCAGGGCCTTTGCCAACGATTGGGAGAACTCCTCGTTGGTGTTGGCGCGGGGTGCCACGACGTTGTAGGCACCCGAGACCTTGGGAGTGGCAGCAGCCCATGTGATGAATTGAAGGACATCCTCCAAATGCACCCATCCCATGAGCTGCCGTCCCGAGCCCAAAGGCGCCCCCAAACCGAGTTTGTAAATGGGCAAGAGCTTGGCCAAGGTGCCGCCCTCCGGGGAGAGAACCAATCCGAGACGCATGCGGACAAGGCGAAAATTGACGGTGTTGTGAGGCTGCGCAGCTTGTTCCCAAGCCTCGGCGACGTCTGCGAGAAAACCTTGGCCGGCAGGGGTGTGTTCGTCACACTGGTCGGGGCTGTTGCCGTAGATGCCAATGGCCGAGGCCTGGATCCAGGTGCCCGCGAATCCTGACGCAACCAAGGACTCACGAAGGAGGTGAGTGCCAAGCGTCCGGCTCTCGAGGATGGCCCGCTTGTGCGCACCTGTCCACCGCTGTCCGACAGAGGCGGCTGCGAGATGGACAACGACGTCGACCCCTTCAAGTGCTTCCAGCGGGAAGGTTCCTTCAGCTGGAGACCAAACATGAGGCTTGGCGCCATGCACCGCACGCATCGTTCGACCGAGTGTGCGCACGTGGTGACCGCGGTCCATCAGTTCTTTCACCAAAGCTTGTCCAATCAGGCCTGTTGCGCCCGTCACCAACCAAGTTTGATTTTTCATGCGTATCTTATGTGGAGGAGAGCACTCCGCAGACACTAACCACTCGGCTCAATCCATGTTCGATTCACCTGCCAATGTCGCATTGAGACTTTCGATATGTGCCGTATGGCTTGCCATGGGGGTGGGTGTGGTTTGGTCGCAAGGAGATGTGGATTTGGACGAGGGCGTGTTGTCGAGCAACATGGAAGCGGTGGCGTTCATTCCGGTTTCGGACATGTTGACGTCCAAGGTCAACGACATCGCGTGTTGGCACGATGCGCAAGAGGAGACCACCTATTTGCTGGTCGGCTGCGAAAACGGCACGGCGATTTTTCGTTTGTTGCCCGGAGCCCGGCCCATCTTCATGGGCAAACTGCCCACGGCGTCCATCAGCAGCTTGTGGAGAGATGTCAAAGTGGTGCATGACCACGCCTATGTGGTCAGCGAAGCGCCGACCCACGGCATGCAGGTGTTGAATTTGGAGGCCCTTCGAAGCTGGATGCCGCTGAATGGTCCTGTCACATGGTCCCCAGACACTGTGATTGTGTCGCCTGCTTCGGCGCACAACGTCGTGGCCTTTGAGGAGGCCTCGAAAATCATTCAAGTGGGGACCTCGTCCATGGGAGGGGGCGCAGTGATTTTTGACGTGACCAATCCCGCCTCACCTGTGTTGGCAGGTGCGGTGAGCGAGTGGGGCATTTTTCATGACGCACAGGCCCTGATTTACAACGGTCCGGACGAGGCGCACGCGGGCAAGGAATTGCTGTTTGCGGCGGGCGGGGAAAAGCTTTGGATCCTTGACATCACAGATGCCAGTGACATTCAACTCATCGCCTCGACCACGTACACCGACCCTCACTTTTCACATCAGGTCTGGGTGTCGGACAGCCATGACCACGCGTTTTTGGGAGACGAGATGGACGAGGCCGCCGAAGGGGGGGGGACCCGAACCATGGTGTTTGATTTGACCGATTTGGACAATCCCGTGGAAGTTGAGGTGTACCAGGCCGAAACGACGGCCTCTGACCACAACCAATACACCCATGGAGAGTGGCTGTTTCAGAGCAACTATCGCGCGGGATTGCGCATGCTGAGCGACGCATGGCCAGGGCCAAATGTGTTGACGGAGCGTGGGTTTTTTGATCCGTTGGAGGCCAGTGCGGGTCCAGGTTATCAAGGAGCATGGTCCCATGTGATTTGCAAAGAGGACGGGGTCATTGCACTGACTTCCATCAATGAGGGGTTGTGGGTGGTGCGCCCGCGCTTTGCGCGATTGAACAATGTGGCCATTGGCATTTGCAGTCCTGGCACCATTCCCACACCCAATGCATGGAGCATGACATTGGTGGTGGAACCCGGCTGGGCGTTTCCGGTTGAGGTTGAAATCGAGGGGGTTGTGATGAGCCCTGGGACGGACGACGTTTGGACCCTCACCGAGCCAGGGAGCACCTTGTTGTATTTCGAAGCGTGGGGATTGCCAGGCGTTCAACCCCGTGTGAAATTGACTTCCCAGCGCTCGTCATGGTCGCTCAACATGCTGACTCCAGACGCACTTTGGGTAGCACATTATGAGGATGCAGATGGCGATGGATTTGGCAACCCGTACATGCCCGTGTGGGGATGTGGGGATGTTCCCGGGACGTCAACCTTGCCTTTGGATTGTCAAGATTGGAATGCCAATACCTACCCACAAGCACCCGAATTGTGTGATGGATGGAACAACGACTGTGACGACGAAGTCGACGAAGGCACGTCACAATTGACATGGTATGAGGACAGCGATGGAGACGGTTATGGCGACGCCAATGCGCCTGTCGAGTTGAGTTGCACGCCCCTTTCAGAACGCGTTTTGGTTCCCGGAGATTGCAATGATTCCGAGGCAACGATGTACCCCGGGGCACCTTTTCTGGAAGATGGGATGGACAACAATTGCGACGGGGTCATCTCCGAAGCGGAATTGAACCCGTGCGCGGGGGACTTTGACTTGGATGGCAACAGGACCATCAACGACATGTTGCAAATCCTTTCCGGATTCGGATGCGCGTCAGGATGCGCATCCAGCATGGACAACATCGATACGGTGGACACCGCAGATTTGCTGCTGTGGTTGGGGGTGTTTGGCCTCGACTGCGATTGAGTTGTCAAGGCACACGAATCAGTTTTCAGCCTTTTGTTGCTCGTGCATGGTGGCATACAAACCGCCCAGTTGAACAAGCTCTGCGTGGGTGCCTTCTTCCACGAGTTTGCCCTCGTCCATGACAAGGATGCGGTCGGCTCCACGAAGCGAGGACAATCGGTGACTGACCATGATGGTGCATGAGGACTGCTGTCGCTGGATGGCCGACAGAATGACATCTTCCGTTTCGGTGTCTACGGCGGACAAACAATCGTCGAGCAAAAGGATGCGAGGTGCCTTGATCAAGGCGCGGGCGATGCTGATGCGTTGTTTTTGCCCTCCGCTCAAGTTGACGCCCCGTTCTCCGAGAAGGGTGTCGTATTGATGTTCAAAGCCTTCGATGTCTCCGGCCACACCTGCGTCCCGGGCGGCCTGTTGGATGCGGGGATGATCTTGTGAAGACGGGGTCAGGCTTCCAAAGGCAATGTTGTTGGCAATGGTGTCACTGAACAGGAAGACGTCTTGCGGAACATACCCAAAACCATCCCGCATGGATGTCAAATCCCACGTTTTGAGTGCCGTGTCATCCAGGGTGATCGAGCCTGAAGAGGGGTCCATCATGCGCATGGCGAGTTGAAGGATGGTGGATTTTCCGCTGCCCGTTCGGCCCGTGATGCCCAGGGTCTCGCCGTTGTGGAGGGTGAAGCTCACGTCCTTGAGTGCTGTGATGCCCGTTTCGGGGTACGTCCAAGACACGTCATGAAAGCGCAGCACTGGGGCATCGGACAAAGGTTCTGTCCGTGCGTTGGGCGATGTTTGGATGGCAGGTTCGGCATGCAGAAAGTCCAAAATGCGCGCCATGGATGCCTCTGCTTTTTGGACCAACGACGTCACCCAGCCCACCGAAGCAAAGGGCCACGTGAGGAGGTTGACGTAAAAGACAAACTGGAAGATGTGGCCCAAGTCCAAGTCGCCAGACGCCACCCGATGTCCGCCCACGTACACGGTGAGAATGGTGCTCAGGCCGACGAGTAGCACGATGAGTGGCATGAACATGGCTTCGACCTTGACCAGGTCCAACACCCTCAATTTGTAGAGGTCGGTTTCAACGTCAAACCGCTCGGCTGCGGCTTTCTCCCGGTGAAAGCTCTTCAGCACGCGCATGCCAGCGATGTGCTGCTGGACAAAGCTGGAAACGGCACTTTGGGCTTGTTGCTTGGCGTCACTCTTGCGATGGATGTTGGCGGAAATGAAGTAAATCCCTGCAGACATCAACGGTAGGGGAAGCAGGGCGAAAGCGGTCAAGACAGGGTCGATGTACAGCATGACCCCGACCACAAGGGAAACGAGCACGGTCAGGTTCAACGAATACATGATGGCCGGCCCGAGGTACATCCGGACGTTGCTGACATCTTCGCTGATGCGGTTCATCAAGTCCCCGGTGTCGTTGGCCTTGTAGAAGGCGGCATCGAGGATTTGGTATTGTTCGTAGATGGCCGCCTTCAAATCGTATTCTACCAGACGACTCATCACAATCACCGTTTGGCGGGTCAGAAAGGAAAAGAACCCCTTGATGAGGTAGGCCAGCAGGAACAGCCCCGCTTGGGCCAATCCAATCCAAACCACCAAATCCAGCACTTCCTGCTTCGAATTGGGGGCTTGCTCGGGATGGACACTCGCACCGACCATGGCGCCAAGCCATTGCAAGTTTTGGGGAATCCGCACTTCTTGCGCGTCCAACGATTCAAAGGCCACACCCTCGTTCAGTGGCACAAGAAAATCCCGGTTGGCGTCGTTCAAGGCATTCACGCCTTCCCCAATCATGGAGGGCGCCCACACCGCAAAAACGTTGGTAAACACAATGAAAATCACCCCGAGGAACAACCGTCCGCGGTAGTTCCAAATCATCGGATTGAGGGAGAAAAGAGATTTCATCGTCGTCGCGGCTTGGCGTCAGAACGCAAAGTTCCACGAAACCGACGGCAAAATCGGGAAAAGGCTCACTTGTTTGGCTTGAATTTCCAACGTCCCCTCCAGCAAGTCACCTTCGTTGTCAAAGAACAGGAAATAGGGGTTGGCCCGGTTGTACAGGTTGTAAATGCTGAACACCCATCTCCGATCCACCTTGCGATCGGTGTCGTTTTTCTTGGGGAAGAAGGTGGCGCTGACGTCCGCACGGTGATAGGGAATCATGCGGTATCCGTTGCGCGTTCCATAGACGTCTGTCACGTAGCCTTCGAGAAAATAACGTTGGACGGGCAGGGTCAGGGTGTTGCCTGTCGCATACACAAACACAGCCCCAAAATTCCAGCGCTCGCTCGGGGTCCAATCCACCACCACACTCAGGTCGTGGCGTCGGTCAAATTTGGCGGGGAAGGGGTCGCCGTTGTTGAGGTCTTCAAACACCCGGTCGGTTTTGCTCCACGTGTACCCGACCCACCCGTTGAGCTCGCCAAACTTCCGCTTCACAAAGAATTCTGCACCGTAGGAACTGCCTTCGCCAAACACCAAATTGTTGTCTGGGTTGGTGCCGATATTTTGATCGGGGCGGGTGTTCTCGGCGTATTCCACGAGGTTCTGAAGATCCTTGTGGTAAAGCTCCAGGGAGCATTCCCACTCGCGCTGCGCTCCGAGGTCCACGAAGTACCCGGCATTGACCTGTCGCCCGCGCTGCGGGGGGACGAGGTCCGAGCTGGGCACCCACACGTCCGTGGGCGTCGTGGTGGCCGACAACGACGCGAGGTGCACGTACTGGTAGTTGATCGACCATCCTGCCTTGACGCTGCTGCGCGGTCCCGTTTTGAGTCGTGCGCTGAGTCGTGGTTCCCACCCGCCGTATCGCTCGACCAAATCGCCCTGTCCGTAAGTCACCGTGTCCGCGGGACTCAACAAGTTCTCGCCTGGCACGATTCGCGTGAATGGACCCACATGTCGGAAGTCGCTGTACCGCACGCCGGCATTGAATTTGAGCGCATCGGTGACGTCGATGATGTCTTCCACAAAGGCGCCGCTTTCGTGGCTGTAGGCCACCGTGGCTTCCCCAAAATCGAACTCCGTGTCTCCCTGTTTGAAGAAGAAGGACGTCGGGATGAATTTGTGGTAGACGTGATCGACTCCGCCGCGCACCTCGTGACGCAGGTTGGGATACCAGCTCAGCTGGGCTTTTTGGGTCCAATCCGCCACGCCGGATTCGAAGCCAAATTGAAAGTCGTCTTGACCCGACTCGAAGGCGAAGTCGTAGTTGGTGTAGGAGGCATTCACATTCAAGAAGACCTTGTCGTTCACCACGTGGTTCCAACGCGTTGACACCATGGCGTTGCCCCAGGGGATGGAGGCGCCAAACCCGGCATCCAGGCTGTTGAAGCTGAACACGTCTCGCCCAAAATACCCAGACACGAACACCTCGTCCCGGTCGGAGAAGCGGTGATTGTATTTGGCGTTCAAATCGTAAAAGAAATAGCCCGAACCCGCGGCCTGTGTCGTTTCCACGTACGGACGTGTCAGAATGTCGATGTAGGTCCGTCGGCCAGATACGATGAAACTCGAAACCCCTTTCTTCACGGGACCCTCCAACGTCAATCTGGAGCTGATGAGGCCGATGCCTCCGCTGCCCTTGAGTTCCTTGCGGTTGCCCTCTTTCAAACCGAGGTCCAGGACGCTCGACACCCGGCCGCCAAACCGAGCCGGCATGCTGCCTTTGTACACTTCGACAGAGGAAATGGCATCGGCGTTGAACACACTGAAAAACCCAAACAAGTGGCTCGCGTTGTAAATCGCGGCGTTGTCGAGGAGCAACAAGTTTTGGTCAGGACCGCCGCCCCGCACGTAAAATCCGCTGTTGCCTTCCCCGGCCGATTGAATGCCGGGCAGCATTTGAATGGCTTTGAGGACGTCCACTTCGCCCATCAAGGCGGGGAGCCGTTGGATGGTGGCCATGGAGACTTCGGCTTTGCCAAGGGTGGTGCTTTCGGTGTTTTGGCCCGCTGTACCAACCACTTCCGCAGCCTCAACCGACACGGCTTGGGGCGACAAGGTCACGTTCCATTCGACATCCTCTTCGCCCGTGAGCGTGCGGTTTTCAGGCGCGTAGCCAATGAAGGTGCACTGCAATTCCGTGGGGCGGCTTGGCAAGGTGAGGCTGTAAAATCCGTAAATGTTGGTGGAGGCGCCCTTGCTTTGGGTCACGTCCAAAATGTTGGCCCCCAAAATGTACTCGCCTGTCGTGGCATCGGTGACCCGCCCGCTGATGGTGAAGGTTTGCGACCAGCCTTGGGCCATGAACATGCTGGCCATCAACAACATCGCTGCTTGCTGAAAACTGACCCGAAATTGTGGATGTGATGTCATGACTTGGATGTGGCCGCAAAAGTACCCCGCGTACCTTGGCGTCACGTGAAAAACAATCCCAAAACACGAAGGTTCGCCGCCCTTGGCATGTGGGTCACATTGGGGTGGGGATGCACGCATTCCACCCCCTTGGAAGATGCCCGTGTGTTTCGGTACAATGAGAGTGCGGCCATCACCAGTTTGGATCCTGCCGCCGCCCGAAGTTTGGAGCACATGTGGGTGGTGGACCAGCTCTACGACGGCTTGGTGGAGTTGGGGCCTGACCTGAGCGTGTTGCCTTGTTTGGCCCAAACCTGGACCTACGACCCTGTGCGCCTGACCTACCGTTTTCAGCTCAGGACAGATGCACGTTTCACCACCGGTCGTTCCGTGCAGGCGGATGACGTGGTGTTTTCATTGGAGCGACTTCGAGACCCCGAGGTGATTTCTTCGGGAGGTTGGATTTTGGATGCGGTTCGTGCCCACGGCATCGTGGCCTTGGATGACAGCACGGTGGAGGTGCGGCTGAAAAAGGCATATCCGCCTTTTTTGGGGCTGTTGACCACGGCTTATGGCAGTGTGGTGGATCGAGAGGAGGCCACCCGCGAGGGGCACTCCATGCGGGACCAGCCCGCCGGCTCGGGTCCGTTTCAATTGGCGTGGTGGATGCCCGATGCGGGGCTTGTGCTCCATCGTCATGAAGGCTATTGGGAGCGGGACTCCACAGGCCAAAAGCTGCCTTATCTGGATGCGGTTCACATCGACGTGGTCCAGGACATGGGGGCGGAGTTTTTGGGGCTGACGCAGGGGCGGTACGATTTCATCAGCGGCTTGCATCCTGCCTACATGGAGACGTTGTTGGACGATGAGGGAGCGCTCCAAAAGGCGTTTGAAACGGATTTGGTGCATCACCACATTCCGTTTCTGAAAACGGATTATCTCGGGGTGGTGCTGGACGGCAAAGACACGCCAGAGGCCTTGCGGGACGTGCGGGTGCGCCGCGCCATGAGTTTGGCCTTGGATCGCCACGGAATGGCCCGCCATTTGCGTAGAAATGCAGTGACGCCCACGGACCATTTTGTGCCCCCGACCATGTTGGGCAAAGAAGCGGTCCGTCCGGTGGGTCAGCATGTCGAATGGGCGCGCACCTTGCTCGCAGAAGCGGGATATCCGGAAGGGCAGGGGGTGGGCGAAATCGTGCTGAGCACGACGTCGGATTACGTGGACATGTGTGCCGCCTTTCAGCACGATTGGGCGGCGTTGGGGCTGGACGTCAAGGTGGATGTCGTGCCAGCCTCGGTGCATCGGGAGCGCGTCGCCCAAGGCGAAACCGCCATGTTCTACAAATCGTGGCTCGCCGATCACGCCGATGCCGAGAACTTTTTGGGGTTGTTCACCAAAACCAACTTTGCGCCTGGCGGCCCCAACTACACCCATTACGTTCGGCCTGAATTCGAAGCGGGCTTTGACCTCGCCCTTGCCCAAGCCAACGAACCCGCGAAACGTCTCGCGGCCTATGTCAAACTGGACAGCCTTGTGCATGCAGACATGCCTGTGATCCCTCTCTTTCACGACCAGGTGACGCATGTTGTCTCCCGCCGGGTGGAAGGCTGGCAAATCCACCCGGTCAACCGGTTGGACCTTCGTCGCGTGGTCAAGCGCTGAACCTCAGTGCCTTTGGGCGGTGTGGACAATTCGAACGGCGAGTGGCGTCGGAGTTCATGTACCTTGGGACCTGCGCGCAACGATCTCGCCATGCTCAAAATTGACAGCCACACCCACATTTTGCCCCGTGTCATGCCCAAGTGGTCGGAAAAATTCGGCTACGGAGGCTTCATCCACCTCGAAGTCAGCAGGCCAGGATTTGCCAACATGATGCGTGACGACCACTTTTTCAGGGAAATTGCGTCCAATTGTTGGGATGCTGAGGAGCGCATCGAGGAGTATGGGAACGCGGGGGTGCAAGTGCAAGTGGTCAGCACCATTCCCGTCATGTTTTCGTACTGGGCCAAGGCGCATCACGCCGCGGATTTGGCCCGGTTTCTCAACGACCACATTGCGCAAATTGTCCAAGAACATCCACGTCATTACGTGGGACTCGCCACCGTTCCCATGCAGGACACGGAGGTGGCCATCCAAGTTCTTGAAGAGGCTGCCAAGCAGGGGCACAGAGGTGTTCAGATTGGGTCCAACATCAATGGAATGAATTTGGGAGATGCGCGGTTCTTCCCTTTCTACGAGGCATGCGAGCGCTTGGGGATGGCTTTGTTCATCCACCCTTGGGACATGATGGGCAAATCGGACATGGAGCGTTACTGGTTGCCTTGGCTGGTAGGCATGCCCGCGGAGACAAGCCGTGCCGCATGTTCCATGATTTTTGCGGGCGTCCTTGACAAGTACCCCAAACTTCGGGTCATGTTCTCTCATGCCGGCGGTTCCTTCTTGCCCACGCTTGGTCGCATCAAACACGGACATGCGTGTCGTCCGGATCTCGTGGCTTTGGACAACCCCGCGTCCCCAGACAGTTACCTTGGGAAGTTCTGGGTGGACAGCATCACCCACGACGAGCGGTTGTTGAAATTCATCTTGGAGATGCAAGGTGCGGAGAGGATCTGCATGGGAACCGATTACCCCTTTCCGCTCGGGGACCTCGAGTTCGGGGCGTTCATGGAATCCATGCATTTGAATGAGGATGAGTTGATGCAACTTTTCTCGGGTGCGACCTTGTCTTGGTTAGGCATGGAGGCTTCTGATTTCACCTGAGACGCCTCGCGAGGAGTGCGATGGATCAAGAACTGAAAGACCTTTTGGAGCGCTGCAAAGCGGAAGACAGGAGCGCGCAAACCGCGCTCTACCGACGCTTTTCGTCCAAAGTGTACGCCACAGCCTTGCGGTACACCGACAGCCGGGACGAGGCGTCTGACATCGCCCAGGAGAGCTGGATCAAGGTGTTTCGTCACCTCGGGAAATTCAAGGAGTTCAACAGTTTTGAAGGGTGGGTGCGTCGCATCACCGTGAACACGGCCATCACGCATTACCGGAGAAACCTGAAGCACCGCTACCACGACGACGTTACGGAGACGCTGGCCACGCCTTTGGATTTGGAGGCGTCGAAAAAAGCGGATTTCACCATGTCGGAAATTCAAACGGCCATGGCGGCTTTGCCAAGGGGGTACCGTACGGTCGTTCAGCTCTATCTGGTCGACGGGTATTCACACAAAGAAATTGCCGAGATGTTGGGGGTGGACGTCAACACCTCCAAGAGTCAACTTTCCCGTGGGCGCAAGCAACTCCAGGCATTTTTGGCGGCGATGTCCCAACGGGCCAAGCCCTCGTCTGAATTGCCGCCGAGTCCTTCAATGTGAAAAACTTTCACTTCCGAGCAACCATTTAGAACATCCTACGTTATCCCCTCACAGGCACATTGTTCCCAAGACCTTCAACAAGCCCCATGACACGCAAGTCAAACATCGTTCCCCCTTTGGACGCCTCAGAGCTGCCTTGGACGGATGCAGAATTGCACTTCCGAGAAGCGCTGATGTCCCATGAGGAGGTCGCCCCAGAGGCGATAGAGTCCGCTGTGTTTGCATCATTGGACGCGACAAACGCGACGCATCAGACGTGGCGGAGGGGTGCGGTTTTGGCCGTGGGTGCTGCAGCGTTGGTCGCGGTGTTTTGGTCCACCAAGGAGCCCTCCTCCTCGACCCTGACAGCACCTGTGGTTCCGGCCGCGACTTTGGAGGTGCAGCCTGAAATTGCAGTGCAGCCGGAGACCGTTGCCGCCGCGACAGAAACACCAGCGGAGTCCAACGAGGACCTTCGAAACGAGACGAATGCGTCTGCCGACACGCCACGAAGTGATGAGGTGGTTGGTGCCAAGCTTGAAACCCTGGTGAACATGAAAGGCCTTTCAACGACAGAGTTGGAGGGAGGGTATGACGGGGAACGTGTTCCATTGCAAACGGAGTCGTCCTCCACAACCACGGTCCGTAAAGAGGCCACCTTGGAAGTCAAGCAGTAACTTGACACCTCCATGGGGAGGATGCCATTGAATAGGGAAGCGCATGTGATTTGGCTGTTGGTGGGGTTGGTGTGCCCCGTTGTAGGGGGATGGGCCTCCTCTCATGAAGAGAGGACCACGCCAATTGGAGGGGGAGCATTCCCTCGTGATTCCATTGTGGTCGACGGTCAACGGATTCGGTTTGTGGCGGATGTGCAGGTCGACACCACGGCTTTCCAGACAATGCCTGCAGATGCGGATTGGTGGTTTGGCGTGAGTGGGGAAGTGCAATTGGCATCGAGGAGTTCATCCAGCATGCGCATGTCCACCTTGGATGTCCTCCCCAATCGGCCTTCTTTGCGGTTGGAGCGTCAGCACGTGATGCAAAAAGGCAGGGGAAAGATGGGTTTCTTTGTCGAGCATTCTCAGCCGTGGACCTTTGATGCTGAAGAGGTTTCTGAATTTGCCAAAGGATGGATTTGGTCGGGAGGACAGGGCGCAAGGGCCCCGGTTCAGCAGGTCGTCCTGACACCTGACAGTTTGGCTTTTGAGCGCGACACAGTGATGGCGCCTCTTTCTCCCGGTCATGCGCTCCGGTTGGGGGCAAGTTGGGAGGGGCAAGTCTGGCATGGGTGGCGTCCGCGATTGGCCGCCTCTGCGTACGCTTGGCGCCCTTTTGGGTGGTCACTTGAGGCTCCGGGCGACCCCAACACTTGGATGGGTGTGGAGGCGGAAAACACGTACACTCGCGAAGCGATGTGGCGGGCGAGGATGCGCTTGGAGGCGGGTTTGGTGTTGGATTTGGGAGAGAGTTATCCTGGGGCCCGTGCGGCAGGGCAATTTCGGGTTGATGCGTTTTGGTTGCCAGGGAGCATATGGGGGCTCGCGGTTTCGTTTTTGGCGTCGCCAACAAGGCGTTGACGGATTCGTTGTACTTTGGGTGCATGTTCCGTCTGTTTTGCCCCCCTCTGGAAAGGGTGCTGCTCTCTGCAGTGCTGGCCGTTTTTTGGGGGGCTGGCGGGAAAGCAGTGGTTGCCCAAGTTGACGTCGTCAACGGCGGTTTCGAGGCCTTTTCGTCCCTCCCCACTGCGTCTGGGCAGTTTGGATTGGTCGACGGGTGGTTCCACGGGGGAGGCGCCCAAGCCGTGCCAGATTTTTATCACCAACAGGGCAGCAATGGAGGCGATTTGCCCCAAACTCCTTTGGCGAAGGTCAACGCCTTCTCTGGCCGGGCGATTGCGGGATTTGTGGCGTACACGGACGAGGTCAATCCCCGGCACGAATACCTCACCGGGTCGTTCTCTGAACCTCTCGAGGTGGGGCAGAGATACAACATGCGGTTTGCCATCTCTTCAGGTCGGGTTCACGATTGGGTCAACGCAGGTTTGGGGGTGAGCAACCTCGCAGTCGCACTCACCACGCAATTGCCTTCTCAAGAAGGATCATCTCCAATGTCCTTGGATGCGCAATTCGAAATTCACGAGGCCCTGTATCACCGCGAGTGGCGCGAGATTTCTTTTGTGTTTACGGCGACTGAACCCTTTGTGCATTTCGTGCTGGGCGTCTTCGACGACATGCCCAACGTTCGGAGAGAAGAACTGGGAACCCGGACGATGGCCTACTACTTCGTCGATGCGTTTGAGATTGAAGAGGTCAGCAATGAACTGTTGTCCGACGGCCAATGGGGCCGAGGTGAGCAGGGGACAATCATGCCCTCTGAGGTGTTTGTTCCCAACGCGTTTACGCCCAACGGCGACAACTTGAATGACACCTGGTCTTGGTCCATCCCAGCAGACCTGTCTGGCCAAATTTCGATTGTCAATCGCTGGGGCGTGGAGGTTTGGGAAGGAGGAATGGCAGAAGGAAATGGCTGGGACGGAAGGGACAAGTCAGGTGCCCGTTGCGAACCGGGTACCTATGCATGGCGCATGGTTTTGGAGGAGGAGGTCGAAGGACAACGAGCGTGGAAAGGTTGGGTGACGATTGCCGAGTGATTCCTAAACGTCATTGGCACCGGTTTGGCAGGTCATCTTGGCCAGGCGACCTCCCCGGAGGAATGGGTGGAGATTGGGATGGTTGGTCCGCTGTGCCCGATCTCCAAAGTGAGTGGGGCAATCTCAAACGAGAAGCCGTCAAGCATGCGATTGAATCGCAGTACGCCGATGCGGGACTTTCACTGCCAAAAAATGCGTCTTTGCTTGACCGCCCCGAATGCAGGGTTGTCACGGTTGGCCATCAATTGGTCTTGGCGGGAGGTCCCGCGTTTTTTCATCACAAAATCTTGACGGCGATCCGCGTGGCGAGGGGGCTTTCGGCGACTTCTGGTCGGCCTGTGGTTCCCGTGTTTTGGATGGCCAGTGAGGATCACGATTGGAAAGAAATCGCCACAGTCCATGGTCGAGAGAGGGCCCATTCTTGGCAACCAAAGGCAGCAGAGGTCCCCCATCCTGTCGGAAGGCTTGGCTTGGAGGGCTTGGCTGACGTGCTCACAGCTTGGGCCGCAGACGGCCTTGACAACGACGTCGCATTGGGCATCCGTGCAGAATTGGGCGCTTCAGAAGAGAGAGGAGAGACCTTGTCGGGCTTGATGCGGCGCTGGCTGCATCGGTGGTATGGGGCGGAAGGGCTGGTGGTTCTCGACCCTCAGGACAAGGACTTGAAACGGATGGCGGCGACCTTGTGGGCGAGGGAATTTGAAGGCACCGGCGTGCTTTCTGCTTTGGTGGGAACCGAGGCAATGGATGGGGCTGCGCACGTTCGGAAGAACAATGTGTTTTGGTTGGATGACGATTCCGGACGAATCGGGGTGATTCGAGATCGCGAAGAACAGACGTGGAGGGCAGGGTCCAACATGTTTGAAACCCCGCAAGAGGGATGGGATTCTTGGGCAGAATCGAATGCCTCGTCATGCAGTCCGGGTGTGCTGTTAAGGCCCCTTTATCAGGAGTTTTTGCTTCAAAGCGCGGCCGTTGTTTTGGGGCCGGGTGAATGGAAATATTGGCATCAGCTTCCTCAGGCATTTGCCACCCATGGTTTGGCATTCCCTTCACTTCGGTTGAGAGATCACGGCGTGGTGGTGTCTGCGGAGGTGAGCGGATGTGGTTGGACTTTGTCCGAGGGTTGGCTTCACGACGAGGAGTGGGACCGTTGGGTCTTGGATCGTTGGATGACGGAATGGGGACAAGAGGCGGAAGCGCACCAACGTGCGCTCCACGATTGGAACAAACGTGTCCAAACCTGGGCAGCAGAGGTGTCTCCAGAATTGAGAGGCGCAGTGGGCGCCCTTGAGGCCAGCACGCACAAAGCGTGGAAGCAGTGGATGGGCAAGATGAGAAAGTCGTTGAAGGCCTCCAGGGCGAAAGAATGGACGGCCGCGAGGTTGGGGTGCGCGTCGTTGATGCGCAAAGGGAGTCCGCAAGATCGGTGGGCGAATTGGCATGTTCTCGCGGGGAACGCGGCAGGCGCCTGGCAAGCGGAGTGGCTGTCTGAAACGGAAGATTTGAGGACGGCCGTTTGGGTCCTTGAGGACTTGGATCAGGAAAAGAGGGACTCTAAGGGCAACTCCTCTGCCTCAAATTAGGACGGCATTGAAGCGGCGGATATTTTTGCCCGCCTCATGTCAAACGAAACACACCACCTCAATCCCGCTCTGGACGAACAGGGATTGAATGCTTCACCTCAATTGCCCGAGGGGGTCAAGAATTACCTGATTGACATCGATGGGACCATCACCGAAGACGTTCCCAATGAGGAGCCTGAGCGGATGGCGACGTGCGCCCCTTTCCCGGACGCGTTGGCCACGCTCAACAAATGGCATGACGAAGGACACATCATCACGTTTTTCACTTCGCGGACAGAAGAGCACCGCGAAGTCACGGAAGCGTGGTTGAATCGGCACGGGTTTAAGTACCAGGGACTCCTGATGGGCAAGCCTCGGGGAGGGAACTACCACTGGGTCGACAATCACATTGTGCGTGCCACGCGTTACGAGGGTCAATTCACCGATTTGGTGAGGGAGCAAAAAACCGTCGAGGTGTTCCAAGGCGGCAAGTAAGTCACCTCCGCCATCATTTGTACGCTCGGGCGTCGAGGTGGCGCTGCAATATCAAACTTGCCGCGATGGCATCGAGGCTTCCCTTGGCGCGTCGTTTTGATTTTTTCATCCCGCCTTGGACTTGAATCTGGGACGCTTCCTGAGACGTGAAGCCTTCGTCCACGAAGTGAATGGGAACGAGGGGTAGTGCCTTGCGCAATTTTTGGGCCACGTCATCGATGAAAGCCGTGCTGTCCGTTGTTCCTCCCACCATCCAAAGTGGCTTCCCAATGATCACACCTTCAAAGGGTTGGGCGGCGTGCATGCCCAACACCTCACGCACAAGGGTCTCTGTGTTGACGGTGGCGTGAGGAGAACAAGCGATTTGTAGGTCGTCGGTCACCGCAATGCCCGTACGCCGTTTGCCCACATCCAAACCGAGGAGACGTCCCATGCATGGCAAGTTACAGCAGGGAGGAGTGCTACCTTCGCGGCATGAATGAAAGTGCGCTCAAGCAACACATCGAAGCGGCCTGGTTGGACCGTACCCTGGTCCAATCCTCGGAGGTTCGTGACGCCGTGGCCACCGTGATGGCCAAGCTCGACCAAGGCGCCCTCCGCGTGGCTCACCCCGAGGCGGATGGATCGTGGACCGTGAACGAGTGGGTCAAGCAGGCAGTCCTGCTCAACTTCCCCATCCAAACCATGGAAACCGTGGAGGTGGGGCCCTTTGAATTTCATGACAAAATGCCGCTGAAGCGGGGCTACGCTGAGGCAGGAGTTCGGGTGGTGCCGCATGCCGTGGTTCGCTACGGAGCGCATGTGGCGCCCGACTGCATTTTGATGCCGTCTTACGTGAATTTGGGGGCTTATGTGGGCGAACGCACCATGGTGGACACATGGGCTACGGTGGGTTCTTGTGCCCAAATTGGCGCAGACGTTCACCTGAGTGGAGGCGTGGGCATTGGTGGCGTGCTCGAGCCCCTTCAGGCGGCTCCCGTCATTGTGGAAGACGGTGCGTTTGTCGGTTCACGTTGCATTGTGGTGGAGGGGGTGCGCGTGGGGCAGGAAGCGGTGCTGGGCGCCAACGTCGTTCTCACAGCGAGCACACCCATTCTTGATGTGCGCGGCGACGAACCCGTCGAAATGCGCGGAGAAGTGCCCGCACGGGCGGTGGTCATCCCAGGAACGCGACCCAAAGTGTTTCCTGCCGGCACCTACCAAGTTCCTTGTGCACTCATCATCGGTGAGCGAAAGGAAAGCACGGATCGCAAAACGTCGTTGAACGACGCCCTTCGTCAACACGCCGTCGCGGTGTAACTTCCCCTGCATGGCCCGAAGCGTATTGTTCATCCAAACGGCCTTTTTGGGGGACGTGGTTTTGGCCACGGCTGCCCTCGAAGCATGGCACGCTGCACATCCGGCTGACCGGGTGGATGTCTTGGTGCGCAAGCCCATGGACAGCTTGTTTGAAGGGCATCCATGGGTGAGGCGAGTGTTGGCATGGGACAAACGTCCAAGGGTCAAAGGAAAGGACTGGCGTCGGTTGGTTCGGGAGGTTCGGAAAGGCCGTTACGACGTGGTCGTCAACCTCCACCGGCACGCGTCGTCCGGCATTCTTACGGCGCTAAGCATGGCCCCCATTCGCGTGGGCTACGCCAACAATCCGTTGGCGTGGCGGTTCACACACCGTACCCCTCACCGATGGGGAGATGGAACCCACGAGGTGGAGCGGCACATGGCGCTGTTGGATCCGTTCCTCCCGGCTGGCAGTGCTGTGGTCGAGCCTCGGTTGTTTCCGGCCGCGCATCACGTGCAGGAGGCCGAGGCCATCCAAGCCCGAGATGCGGTGCTTGTGATGCCAGGTTCGCAGTGGGCCACCAAGGCCTGGCCCGAGGGGCAGTTCGCCAAATTTTTGTCTGAGACCCAAGCGCGCGTGATCCTGTTGGGAGCTCCCAATGAGGAAGCCCTTTGTGCGCGACTCGCAGAAGGGCGTCCTCACGTGACCCAAGCCGCGGGCAAGGTCTCCTTGCTCGGAATGGCGGCGGCCGTGGGCATGGCCCGGGCGGTGGTGGCAAATGACAGCGCACCCCTTCATGTCGCCTCTGCGATGGACACGCCTACGGTTGCCCTCTTTGCCAGCACGGTGCCGCGCTTTGGATTTGGGCCTCGCGCAAGCCGACACATGGTGGTGGAAGCGCCCTCGGAATTGCCATGTCGTCCGTGTGGGATGCACGGGAGAAAACGCTGCCCGGAGGGGCACTTCAAATGCGGATGGGAACTTTCAGTTCAGGCGGTGTTGGACGCACTTGGACGTGTGCAGCAGGCGTGAGTGAATTTGGGGATGAAGTGTGGATAAATCGGCCTTCAAATGAACGTGTTTCCGGGACTTTGAGGAGCATCTTCGTGTTCCCCAAATTCCAGCAGTTATGCAAGTCATTGTCTCGAGCAACCAACTTCTTCGTCAACTCCAATCCTTGAGCGGCGTTTTGAGCAACAGCAACACGTTGCCCATCTTGGATCACTTCTTGTTTGAATTGGCGCCAGGAGAACTGGTGATGACGGCGTCAGATTTGGAAACCACGATGTCGTCGAAAATGGAGGTGCGAACCGAGGACACTGGCGCCATCGCCGTTCCTGCCAAGATGCTGCTCGACATTCTGAAGGCGTTTCCGGACATTCCATTGACCTTGAAGGTGGACGGCGCCACGCACGCGGTGGAGTTGACAAGCGATGCGGGCAAGTACAAGCTGACCGGAGCGAATGCGGATGAATTTCCGCAAGCACCCGCACTGGAGGGAGCCACAGGGGTGGACATGGCGGCCGGAACCTTGGTGTCTGCCATCAATCGCACGTTGTTTGCGGCGGGCAGCGACGATCTGCGTCCAGTGATGAGTGGCATCTTCTTTGAATTGTACGCGGACAACGTACGCTTTGTGGCCACCGACGCCCACCGTTTGGTGCGTTATGCACGCACGGATGCCTCCGCGCCGGAAACAGCGTCCTTCATCGTTCCAAAGAAACCGTTGACCTTGCTGAAGAATGCAGCGAGTGCGGCAGAGACGGTCAACATCTCGTTCACCGAGTCGAACGCGTGTTTCGCGTTTGACGATGTGACCATCATGTGTCGACTCATTGAAGGCAAATACCCCAACTACGAGGCTGTCATCCCCAAGGACAACCCCAATCGCATGACGATCAACCGCAGCTTGTTCCTGCAAGCCATCCGTCGTGCCGCCATTTTCGCCAACAAAACCACACATCAAGTGCGCTTGCGCATTGCGGGGAGTGAGTTGACGGTGAGCGCAGAAGATTTGGACTTTGCCAACGAGGCGACGGAACACCTCGCTTGCAGCTACCATGGGGAAGACATGGAGATTGGCTTCAACAGCAAGTTCTTGGTAGACATGCTCAACAACTTGACGGCGGAAGAGGTCAATTTGGAATTGAGCGCGCCCAATCGCGCGGGCATCATTCGTCCGAGCGAGCCCGAGGAGTCCGGAGAAGACGTGCTGATGTTGGTCATGCCGGTGATGCTGAACAACTGAGGTCCAAAGAGGTCCAAAAGCGAAACGCCCCGAGACGAACCACGTCGTCATTTTCTTGTCACGGGGTCACTTTGACGTCTCGAAGGCGCCTCTTTTCAATCTCTTCAGCTCACCGATGAGGGGCCGTAGGAAGAAGGCTTTGTCACCGTGCGGGTGGGGCTGGCGTTGGCTTCATCGACTGATGGGCGATGCGCGTCATCCTGCTTCGCCTCTTCTTCATGTGCGCGTTGGGCCAGGGTGTCGGGGTGATTGGGGTGAGAATTCATCCACCATTCAGGCAAAGGAGCGTTGGGGTCTTCTTGTTCGAACATGTAGACGGGATCCCTGGGGCCTTGCCGGCGATAGACAATGGCGAGGATGGTGCCCACGACGGCGCCGCTCAAGTGACCTTCCCAACTGACATGGTCGTCAATGGGCAACATCCACCACACGATGCCGCCGTACAAAAACGCCACGGCCAAGCTCACTCGCAACAACAAGCGATTGGAGCGAATCACCCCGCTTGTGAACAAGAATGCCGCCAGCCCGTAGATGAGCCCGCTTGCACCAATGTGGTTTCCGTCGACGGCCAATCCCCAAAGCATGAGGCCACTCGCGAAGAAGAGCCACAACCAAACACGGAGTGCAATCGACCGATAGAAGTAGAAAAGGAATCCATTGAGCGTAAAAAAGCTCATGGTGTTGTTCCACAGGTGGCCCCAATCTCCATGAAGAAAAGGGTAGGTGAGAACGCCCGAGAGGCCGTCCCATTTTCTGGGATGGACGCCGTGCTTGCGCCATCCCAGATCCAGCACCTCATTCAAGATGAATACACCCCAAATGCTGACCAAAAACACCATGGTAAACCACAAGGCGTAGGTCAAGCGCATGCGGTCAGTTACAGCAGGGGACGAGGAGGCAGTCATGGCTTTTCGAAAGATAACCTGCAGCGCTCCAACGGTTTGTGATGCCATTAACACAATGGATGTGAAAACTGCATGAGTGGTCACTCAGAAGGCATGAAGGAGGCGGGTAGCTTTGGGAACGACTGCACCCTAACAATCTGCAAGCGTCATGCAACCCAACGAAATCCATGCCCTGATTCAATTGCTGGACGACCCCGACGAAGGAGTGTACCTCCACGTTCGGGAACAGCTCTTGGCCAAAGGAACGTCCATTTTGCCAGCCCTTCTCGAGTCGAGGGAAGCCCACGCCCAGTGTGCCGAACACGAAAGACGCATGGATGAGCTTGTCGAAGGGCTCCACGGTGCGTTTGTGCACAACGGCTTGCGAGATTGGTTTGATTCAGGGGCGGAAAGTGCCTTGGAAGGCGCACTGTGGGTGCACAAGGCGGCGGACCCGCTCCTTGACATGGATGCCCTCCGTGTGAACTATGAGAAATTGAAGCGCAACGTTTGGTTGGAGCTCAATGAGGAGTTGACGGCCTTGGAGCAGGTACGCATTTTGAATCACGTCTTGTACGACATTGAGGAGTTCACCAATGCCAAAAGCGGGCAGCCAGATCCCAAACAAGCGCTGCTGGGAGAGGTCATGGACGGTCGAAAGGGCAACCCGCTTGGCTTGGGCATTTTGTACCTGAGTCTGGCCCAAGATTTGAATTTGCCCATTCACGGGGTGAACCTTCCCAATCACTTCATCTTGTGCTATTGCGATGAGCATCACGTGCATCACGAGTCGGGCCAACCTGACAACCAAACCCCAGGGGGTGTGCTCTTTTACATCAACCCATTCAGCCAAGGGACGGTCATCAACAAAGCGGAAGTGAGCGAATTCTTGAGCCACTTGGAGCTTCCCGTGGATGAGCGCAACTGCGGACCTTGTGGAAGTGTGGACATCGTGCGACGACTGATTGGCAACGTGGCCTACGGTTACGAACGCAGCGGACACATCCGTCAAGCAGAAAAGATGCGAGAACTGCTCATGTTCGTGGAATCAGGCGCGACAGAGGCGTCCGCCCCAGACACATCTGCGGAAGGAGGGGATTCACCAGAAGGGGGGCTTCTGTAAAGGCGAACATGGCATCGAACCGATGAAAGGCGTGGCTTGGCCGCGCCTTTTCGTGTACATTGGTCTCAAATACACACCTCATGTGGACAGAACGCGACAACCGATTGATTCGGGAATTTCGATTCAAGGATTTTCAAGAGGCCTTCACCTTCATGACGCGCGTCGCGTTCTTGGCGGAATCCCATGCACACCATCCCACCATGGTCAACACCTACAGCTACGTGCGCATTGAATTGCATACGCACGATGCGGGGGGTGTCGTGACGCGTAAGGATCATGAATTGGCCCGGGACATCGACGCCCTCCTGCAATAGGTGGAAGTCGAGCTGATGATTGGAATGACGCCTGAGAATGTGGCGAAAAAAAAAGGCACCTCGAAAGGTGCCTTTTTTTTGGGTTGTCGATTTGCCCGACTTACTTGGCCTCGGCAGGATTCACGAACGCCTTGATCTTGAGGATGGTTTGCCCTGGATCCGTGTTGGCATTGATCGTCACCGTCTTGGTCTGGCTGTTCTTCTTCCCCTTGGAATTGAACTTGACTTCAATCTCTCCGCTTGCACCAGGCGCAATGGGTTCCTTGGGACACTGAGGGACCGTGCATCCGCAAGAACCTTTGCACTTGTCGAGAATGAGGGGTTCGCTTCCTGTGTTCGTGAAGCTGAACACGTGAGTCACCGCGTCTCCTTCGTCCAAGGTGCCAAAGTCGTGTTCATAGGTGTCAAAAACCATGGTGGTTGTTGGTCCTGCAGGCGCTTCCGCTTCGGTTTTGGCGGGGTCGTACTTCTCGGGCTTGGCGTTGGTGGGAGTCTCAGAGGTCGTGGTCTCCATGGCTTTTGAAGTCACTTCTTCAGAGCCTCCTTCGGTACACGCTGAGAAGCCTGCCAACAGGGCTGCCAACGTCAGTGTTGTGAATGAAAAACGCATGTTTGTATGGTTTGAGGTTTGTCGCAAAATTAAGAGATGGGTTAGAAGGTCTTGTGGGCAAGATTCGCATCATTGAACGTTCCGTCGTTCAAAACGCGGATGGCTTCTTGAAGCGCTTCATTCAGCCCACCAATGACGCGGTAGAAAGTCTTGCTTTCATAGGTGTTGCGACCGAAAAAGGCCTTCAGACGCAATTCAATGGCAGGCTGGGAACGTGACCATTCTTCGTCGTCCAATTCGACACCTTCTTCGATGACATAGGCCTTGAAGGCTTCGAGTTCTTCCGGTGAGAACGCCATGTCCGCGACAAAATCATCCTCGGATTCATGCCGAGTTTCCCATGCGCTTCGGTTGGCATCCACTTGGGCCAAGGCATATTTGCTGCAAAGTCCCTTGCGAAGAATGCGGGAGAAGGTGGGAGAATTGAACGAGGTGTCGAGCGGAACAAACACATCGGGCAAAATGCCACCGCCGCCGTAGACTTCCCGCTCCAAGATGCGGGTTTTGTGCATCAAGCTGTCGGGCAGGTCCAGGCTGTCAAGAGACATGAATTCTCCTTTCTCGTAGCGTTCGAATTTCTCTTTCCTGTACGCTTCGACGCCTTCGTCGTAAGGCTTTTGGATGCATCGTCCGGCTGGGGTGTAGTACTTCTGTACTGTCAAACGAACGGCGCTGCCGTCGGGAAGTCGCATCGGCCGTTGAACGAGCCCCTTGCCAAAACTTCGTCGGCCCAACACCAAGCCGCGATCCCAATCTTGAACCGCTCCGGACACGATTTCGCTCGCACTCGCGGAGGCTTCATCAATGAGCACCACCAAGCGTCCTTTCTCGAACAACCCTTTGTACTGGGCGTAGGTGTCCTCGCGCTCGAATGCGCGTCCTTCGGTGTACACAATGAGTTTGTCGTCGCTCAAAAACTCATCTGACATGGCAATGGCCGTTCGCAGCATCCCACCGCCATTTCCTTGCAAGTCCAGGATGAGGTCCCTCATGCCTTGGTCTTGCAACGACAGAATTGCGTCGCGGAATTCGTCCATGGTGGTTTTGGCAAAGCGGCTGACTTTGATGTAGCCAATGTGCTTGTCCACCATGTGTGCCGCATCGATGCTGTAGATGGGAATCTTGTCTCGCGTGATGTCAAACGTCAGCAATTGAGGTTCTCCCTCTCGCTTGATGCCCACTTGAACGACCGTTCCTTTGGGGCCCTTGAGCAATTTCATGACATCCCGATTCGTGATGCCAATGCCCGCGGCATTTTCACCGTCCACCTCGACAATGCGGTCACCGGCACGAATGCCGAGCCGCTCGGAAGGCCCTCCGCTGATGGGGGAAACCACCATGATGGTGTCCTTGAAGATGTTGAACTGCACGCCAATCCCGTCAAAGTTGCCATTGAGCGGCTCGTCTGCTTCTTTGAGTTCTTCTGCTGAGAAGTAGACGGAATGCGGATCCAGATCTTCCAACATTTTCACCATGGCGCGCTCCGTCAGTTCTTCCACACTGACGCTGTCGACGTAGAGTTGTCCGATGTAGCGCATGAGGGTGCCAAACTTTTGGGCGGCCTCTTGGGGCGTCATGTCTTCTTGGGCTCGGGCGTGGAAGGGGCTCAGAGTCAGGGTTCCAAGTGCCAAGAGAAGGAAGGCGTAGCGAGATGTCGTCATGAACCTGTGAAATTAAGGGATGCAGAGGGGAGATGGCGGTAACTTGGGGACATGATTCAAGAGACCATTCAAGGAATTTGGCAAACCCGCATTGGGGTGAGCGTGGCGTTGCTGTTGGGAACCATGGCCGCGGCCTTCGGTCAAGGAGTTTGGTACGCAGAGACGCCTGACTTCGACAAGGCGGTTCAGGACATGATTTGGCAATCGGAGCAGACCGGACGCGAGATGGTGGGGGCGGTGATTCCGGCACAGTTTGATTTTTTCGAGGTGGCATCGCGCTCCCTTGAGGAGGGCAAAGAGACTTGGGTTTTGGAGGTGAACGCACCAGGTGCCTTGGCGACCTGCATGTACTTCGACGACTTTCACTTGCCGGCAGGAGCCACGCTTCACTTCCGCACGCCAGAAGGAGCGTTCCAAGAGGTATGGTCTGAAGGCCCCATCACTGATGTTGAAAACAATGCGCACCGCCGATGGACCAACAACGAAGTGCCAGGCGACGTGTTGGTCATGGTGTACCAATGTCCTCTGGGCACGACGCAGCCTGCCGCTTTGGGGGTGTGTGGCATTGGTTTTTTTGCCCGGCATCAGCGGTTCCCTCATCCGTGGAATGCAGCCAATGCGCGAGGCGGTTCGGACCCGTGTCAAGTGGATGTGAATTGTCCCGAAGGCGACAGTTGGGAATGTGAAAAGGACGCGGTGGTCAAGTTGCGCATCACACAGGGGGGAGGCATTTTCTTGTGCTCGGGATCCATGGTTAACAACACTGCAAGGGACTGCCGCCAACTCATGTTGAGTTCGTTTCACTGTGCCAACGAAGTGGAAGAGGATGAATGGCCGTTTTTCAAAGTGCAGTACAACTACGAGTACTTCGAGTGCGGTGGCGTGCAATCCATCAATTCGAGAACGCGCACGGGGGTCATCCATTTGACAGACAGCGATGACATGCCGAATGGCCAAATCAACGGCAGCGACTTTTTGCTCGTCGAAGTGGAAGATCCCATCCTTGAAACATGGGAGCCATTCTACGCAGGTTGGGATGCTTCAGGTTTCAATGGTCATGGGGGCGTGGGCATTCATCACCCCTCAGGCGACCGCAAAAAGATCTCGACGTACACCAATTCATTGATCAACAGCAATGCCTACGCCATCGGGGCGCATTGGCGTGTTCAGTGGGTTGCCACAGAGACCAACCATGGAGTGACAGAGGGCGGTTCCTCAGGGTCTCCCATCTTCGAAGAAAACCACCGCATCTTGGGCACGCTCAGTGGCGGCGCGTCTTTTTGCGACAGCCCGTACTCACCCGATTACTACGGCAAAATGAGCTACCACTGGGACGGCGCCAATCCCATTCCAACCTCCATGCGCCTCAAGGCGTTTCTCGATCCCGCAGGAACGGGAGAGGAGTTCATGGATGGGAGTTACGTCCAGGCGGATGAAGACGGCAACGTGTCTTGCGATTTGTATTCCTCCTGTGACGCCACCAGAGTGGAAGACCGCTTTTTGTCGGGATTGACTGTGGCGCCCAACCCCACCACGGGCACGGTGACCATCACCCTTCCCTCCGGATTTCAATGCGAACGGGTCCAGTGGTTTGACGCCATGGGGCGTTCGCTCGGCGAACAGCTTGGTCATGGGGTGAGGGAAGTGGTGGATTTGGGAGACGCAGGGCCCGGTGTGCACTACGTCACAGTGACCACGGCCGATGGCTGGGCCACCACACGGCGAGTGGTCGTCCAATAAGTGGTGATGCTCCAAGGGGTGGCCCCAAAGGGCCGTTGTGCAGGAAGTGCACTCAGCGCAGCCAGGTCAGCTGGTTCCGTTTGACCTTGGTCTTGAAGGCTCCGAACATCACCGTCACAAGATCTCCCTTGATTTCGACCACGTCGCCGCGTTCTTGACCTGAGCGCAACCGGACCAGGGAGCCGACGACGATTTTGTCGGACTGGTGGTTGGGCCGTCTCTTGGCCTGTGATTTGGCCTTGCCTTTGGACCCGCGCTTGGCTTGCTCTTCTTGCCGTGCTTTCTCTTTGGCCAAATACGTCTTGATCTCCTCCAAGAGCCCCTTGTTGGGTTTGCCCGACTGGAAGCGGTCGACAAACTGGCTGAGTTTGGTGCCTCGCACCCGCGCTGTGTTGAGTGCTTCGAGCTGGGTGTTGAGGTTGCGTTCCTTGTCTTCCATGGCCTCTTTCAACCGCTCTGCCTCAGCAATGGCCTTTTCAGCCTCCAATTCCGCCCGGAGTTGCTTGTTGGTGAGTTTGGCCAGCTTGGACTTTTCCTTGTGCAGGTCGCCCAACAGTCCGTCTAATTCCACGCGTCGCTTGTCCAATTTTCCCTTGGCGCGCTCGATGAGCTTGCCGCGAATGCCGTTGATTTCAGCCACCTCAAAGGTGAATGAAGACCCCGGTTGTCCCACCTCCAATTGATACATGGGGGCCAGAGATTCACGGTTGAACAACATGCTTCCATTGAACGCTTCGGGCAACTTGGCTGCGCGGGTTTTGATGTTGGCGTAGTGCGTGGTGATGACGCCAAAACACCCACGGTCGTACAGCTCCTCGAAAAACACTTCTGCCAGGGCGCCGCCCAGTTCGGGGTCAGAACCGGTGCCAAACTCGTCAAGGAGCATCAAGCTCGACGCATCGGCTACATTCAGGAAATGACGCATGCGTCCGAGCCTGTAGCTGTAGGTGGAGAGTTGGTTTTCAATGCTTTGGTGATCTCCGATGTCGGGCAAGATGGCGTTGAAAATCCCCACTTCAGACGCACTGTGACAAGGCACAAGCAACCCGCTTTGGATCATCATTTGCAACAGCCCCACCGTTTTCATGGTGATGCTCTTTCCGCCGGCATTGGGCCCGCTGATGACGAGCATCCGTTGCTTACGATGGAGTTCAACGTGCTGGGGCAAGGTCTCTTTGCCGGCGAGCTTGTTGGTCTGAAGCAGCAAGGGGTGGTAGGCGGAGAGGAGGTGAAGTCCCGGTTTTTTGCGGATTTGGGGCAAGCTGCCTTCCAATTTTCCAGCCAAACGAGCGCGGGTTGCAATCCAGTCGAGTTCGGTCAAACCGCGCTGGTAGCCTTTGATGGCTGGCAGGTGCCTTCGGATGTTTCGCGTCAACTCGCGAAGGATGTTTCGAATTTCCTTGCGCTCGTCGTCGCGAAGCATGTCCAGTTCGTGATTCAACGGAATGCACGCTCCGGGTTCAATGAACGTCACCGAGCCCGTATTCGAGGAGCCGAGCGCGGCACCACTCACTTGCCGCTTGTAACTGCTGATGACAGCCAAGGCACGCCGCTCTTGAACAAAGCCCTCGCGAATGTCCGCCAGGTACCCTCGATCTTGGACGGACTTCATGGCCCGAAGAAAGGCGCGGTTGATTTTGCGGCGCACGGATGTCACGTCACCACGAATCTGTGAAAGCGCAGGCGAGGCATCATCCCGGATGTGCCCTTTGGCATCGAACACGGCATCGATGGCTTCAATCAACTCGGTGTTGGGTTCTTGGCCTTCCAAAACGGCCTCGAGACGAGGCCAGGATTCGTCGCTTGTGGCGAGCACGTCCAGAACGACATTCATGATGCGCGACGCTGTGGAGATGCGACGAAAGCTTTCTTCGCTCAGCACGCTGTCCCGAACGGAAAGCAGCTTGATTTCCCGGCCCAGTTCATCGAACTCAAGCAGGGGGAAGCCGTGTCCGCCTGCGCGAATCCGCTTCATCTCATCGGTTTCCTGCAATCGGCGCAGAACCCAAATGCGGTCCTTGCTCGGCACCAGGCTCTCCGCACGCTTTTCGCTTGAGGGACAGCCAGCCAGCTCCGCAAGCATGGCTTGAATCACATCAAACTCGAGGTCTTCAGCGACGCGTTCGTCGAAATGGTCGATGGGGGCGCCGTGCTTCATCGTGGAATCGGTGTGCCTTGAAGGCGCTGTACCTCTTGGATTGCGTGGTTGACGGCGGCTGACATGGCCCCAGCACAGGAGGTCGCTTCGTAGGCAAACCAAGTGGTGGCAGGGTCTTTGCGAAACCAAGTCATTTGGCGTTTGGCAAACTGTCGGGTGCGGTTGATCACAAGTTCCACGGCTTCGTCGAGCGACAACGTGCCGTCGAGATGTTGAAACAACTCTTTGTAGCCCACGGTGTTCAACGCATTCTCGCCCCGGTGGGGAAGAAGCGCTTTGGTTTCCTCAAGCCAGCCGGCTTGCATCATGAGGTGGGCTCGGCGGGCAATGCGCTCTCGCAGTTCGGTGCGGTTGGGGTCGAGGCCGACGGAGACCACATGCCAAGGGCGGCGTTTGACGATTCCAGAATGAAAGCTTGAAAAGGGCCGGCCCGAGACTAGGCATACCTCCAATGCCCGGACCACACGCTGGGGGTTGGCTCGATCCATCGTTGCAGCGTGTCCTGGGTCGAGTGTTTCGAGCCGTGCCACCAAGGGGGCCAGCCCCTCAGTTTCCACCTGCGCATTCAATTGCGCCCGCAGGGTGGTGTCTGCGGGAAGGGCGTCCAAACCTTGCAATGCGGCCTTGACGTACATGCCCGAACCCCCTGCGAGCACGGCGGCGCCGTGGGCTGAACACAGGTCAGACAGAAGGGGGACTGCGTCTTCTTCAAACGTGCCTGCGCTGTAGAGGTCGGTGGGGTCAAGAAAATCAACGAGGTGGTGGGGGGCTGCAGATCGTTCTTCGAGGGTGGGTTGGGCCGTGCCAATGGGCATGCCTCGAAAGACCTGACGGGCGTCGGCGTTCACGATTTCCGTGCCGAGTTGTTGCGCAAGGGCAATGGCCAGTTCCGTTTTTCCGGAGGCGGTGGGTCCCACCACCGACACCACCACGCCCGGTTGCAAAGCCATGCGTTGCGCCATCAATCAAATCAAGTCGTCCAAATCGTCGATGGACAGATGCTCGCCTCCACCCAGATCGTCATCGTCGTCCCCGTCCAGATAGGCATCAAGTTCGGGGTCGCCCGTGCGGTAGGGCGCATCGTCCTCCGGCTCGTTGGGAAGGTCCATGCCTTCAAGAAGGTCCCCGTCCTTGCTGTCAAAGGCAGGAGGCGTGCCAAACTCGTGGCAAAGCGCGGGATAGGCTCCATCCGGCTTGGCATCTTCCAAGGCCAGTGGCTCAACGTAGAAGCACCACATGCGAAGGAAGTCGTAGACGTAAATCGCACGGTGACCCAATTCCGGGATGAGGTGACCGACGGTGCTTTGGTTCATGGCGTCTTCGGGTTTGGCCCCTTCGTCCGCCATCGGATCACTCATGTCCAACAACGAAAATTCCTTGCCACGGCTCCAAGATTCATCGCTTTGGAAGAACGACGCGAGTTCTCCTGCTTCCCAGCCAAAAGCATCCAACACGGCAAAATGCAAATGCATCAAGGGGGCATCCGTTCCAATTTCAATGTCGCGGAACACGTCGTCTTCGGTGTCCAGAATGACACGCAAGCGCATGATTTGACTCATGAAACGAAGGTACACCGCCTGTGGAGTAGTTTTGCGCACGATTCAGCCCAAAATTCAACCCATGCTCATCCGCCTTTTCAAACTCCTCGTTGCCGCCGCCTCTGTCGCCTACACGGTGTTGTTGTACACCCAAGGCAGCTGGGGGGCCGCCATCGGCATGACGTTGGTGTCCATTGTGGTGGTGCTTGCCAATCTGCGCAGTGTGCGGTTGGTGGTGGCCTTTGCCAACTTGCGCATGCAGCGGATGGAGGATGCCGTGAAATGGTTGAACCGCATTCAGCCGGGTCAGCTTTGGCCTGGACAGCGCGGGTACTACCACTTTTTGCTCGGCAGTGTGACGATGCAGCACAACCTCAACGAGGCCGAGTCGCACCTTCGCAAGTCCTTGTCGCTTGGCCTCAAGCAAGACCACGACAAAGCTGCCGTCAAGCTCAACCTTGCGGTCTGCATGAGTGCCAAGCAAGATCGCAAGAAGGCGATGATCATGATTCAAGAAGCCAAGCGCCTCGACACCAAGGGGATGTTGAAGAACGACATCAAGCAGGTGGAGGCCATGATCAAGAACCCGCGGGTGGTGCAGCGCGGCCGTCGCTGATTCAGCGCGACAGCAGCACCTCGAGGTCGTTTTCGAGCCGGGCGTTGGCCATGAAATTCCGTTCCAAGTCTTCTGCAAAGGGGAAGGCGGTGTCCAAGCTCGCGGTGCGTGCCACTGGGGCGTCCATGTGCTCGAAGCAGCACTCGTGGATGCGCGAGCTGATTTCAGCGCCAATGCCGCCGGTCATGGTGTCCTCGTGCAGGACCAGGGCCTTGCCGGTTTTTTGGACGCTGGCCATCACGAGGGCTTCGTCCCACGGCAACAGGGTTCGCAAGTCAATCAACTCCACGTTCCATTCCGGATGGGCGTCGAGCACCTGCTCCGCCCACTGCACGCCGAGGCCGTAGGTGATGATGGTCGCATCCTCCCCGGCGCGTAAGGTGCGTCCCACGCCAAACTCAAGCAAGTAGTCCTCCTCCGCCACGGGCCCAGTCAGGCTCCGGTAGAGGTACTTGTGCTCAAAGAACAGGACAGGGTTGGGGTCGTCGATGGCCATGCGCAGCAAGCCTTTGGCGTCTGCGGGCGTGGAAGGGTAAGCGATTTTGAGGCCCGGCACATGGAAGAACCACGCTTCGGTGCTCTGGCTGTGGTAGGGGCCAGCGCCCACACCGCCCCCTGTTGGCATCCGGACGACGACGTCCGCAGCCTGTCCCCAACGCCAGTGGATCTTGGCGAGGTTGTTGACGATTTGATTGAATCCACAGGTGACAAAGTCGCTGAATTGCATTTCCACCATGGCCTTCTTGCCGGCAATCGACAAACCGAGGCCTGCGCCGACGATGGCCGATTCGCACAACGGGGTGTTGCGCACGCGCTCCTCTCCGAAGGCGTCCACAAACCCGTCCGTCACTTTGAAGACGCCGCCGTAGGGTCCGATGTCTTGTCCCATGAGCACGAGGCCTGGATGTTTTTCCATGCTTGTGCGCAGTCCTTCGGTGATGGCGTCGATGAACCGCATTTCACGGTCACCTCCGTCCGGGACTTCTCGGAGGCCTTGGGGCGTTCCCGGAGCGTAACGGTCGTCGAGTTCTTCCGTGGTGTCCGCCTCGATGGCGGGTTGTGCAGCGGCGTCTTTCAGCCCTTGGTCGATGAGGGACTTGAACTCCGCTCGGAAGGCCTCTTCCTGTGTGTCGTCGAGCACCTCATGCTTCATCAAATGGTCGCGCAACCGCTCCACGGGATCGACCTTGCTCCACGTGTCAATCAGGCCTTCTGGGTAGTATTTCGTGCCTGACGCTTCTTCGTGACCTCGAATTCTGAACGTCTTGAATTCAAGGATGATAGGCCGTGGATTTTCACGTAAAGATTCAACCGCAGTCTTGACCTTGTGGTACACGTCGAACAAGTCGTTTCCGTCCACTTGGATGGCGTCCTCTTCAGGGATGCCATAGCCCATGGCCTTGTCGGTGAAGTGCGCACAACGGAACTGTTGTTCACTGGGTGTGGACAGTCCCCAGGCGTTGTTTTCAATCCCGATGATGACAGGAAGTTGCCACACGGCTGCGACGTTGACCGCCTCGTGGAAGTCGCCTTCCGAGGCACCGCCGTCGCCCGTGAAGACGAAAGAGCATCCGCCTGTTCCGTCCAATTTTTCAGACAAGGCCACGCCGTCGGCCAAACCGAGTTGGGGGCCCAGGTGGCTGATCATGCCCACAATCTTGTGCTCGGGGCTGCCAAAGTGAAAGCTGCGGTCCCGGCCCTTGGTGAACCCATGATCCTTGCCTTGGAATTGCGAGAAGAGACGGTCGAGGGGGACGTTCCGCGTGGTGAAGATGCCGAGGTTGCGATGCATCGGGAAGATGAACTTGTCCTCGGGCATGGCGGCTGCGACGCCCACGGAAATGGCCTCTTGGCCCATGCCGCTGAACCACTTGCTGATTTTGCCCTGACGCAGCTGGGACATCATTTTCTCCTCAATCATGCGGGGCAGCAACAGCTTGCCGTACAGCGCGATTTGCTCGTCCTTGCTGAGGCTTCCAGCCTCAAAGCGTAGGGGGTTGTGCGGGAACATTTCCGACATGGCACACGAAGGTAGGTGGAGTGGGTACCTTCGCGGTCAACACATGGATGCATCTTCTTCACAAATCCAGGTTCGGGTGTTGCCCGAGGAAGTGTCTCAGCCGGAGGTGGTGCGAGAGGCAGTCGAGCGGCAGCTTCGAAAGGAGGGACGCTCTGCTTTGGCCGAGGACACAGAGCTCCACGTGTTGCGACAAAGCTGGGATGCCCGAAAGCGTCCCGTTCGCGTGCAGCTGTTGGTGGGATGGGATGAAGGCGCCCGCAAGGCCCAAATCCAGCCTTGGACATGGCCTCACGTCAAACCCAAAGCCCAAGAAGTGATCATCGTGGGCGCCGGTCCAGCCGGTTTGTATGCCGCCTTGGAGTGTTTGCAACACGGCCTTCGACCGATTGTTTTGGAGCGCGGCAAGGACGTGCGTTCGCGTCGACGTGATTTGGCCAAGCTCAATCGAGAGCACATGGTGAACCCAGAGTCCAACTACTGCTATGGGGAAGGGGGCGCGGGAACGTACAGCGACGGCAAACTGTACACACGAAGCAAAAAGCGCGGCGACATCCGTGAAGCTTTAGAGTGGATGGTGGTGCATGGTGCGGACCCCCACATTTTGGTGGAAGCCCATCCGCACATCGGGACCAACCGACTTCCCGGCGTGGTCACATCGATGCGCGAAACCATTGAGGGGGCGGGCGGCGAGATCCGCTTCAACACCAAGGTCGTGGACATCCTTGAGCGTGGCGGGGTTTGTGCGGGCGTCGAAGTGGAGCGTTTGGAGGACGGAGTCCACGAGGAAATCCTTGGCGAGGCTGTGATTTTGGCCACAGGCCACAGTGCGCGGGACATTTTCATGTTGCTGGAAGCCAAGGGGCTCGAGATCGAGGCCAAGCCCTTTGCCCTTGGTGTTCGCGTCGAGCACCCTCAAGGGTGGGTCAACCAGGTCCAATACCATGGGGAGCAGGTGGAAAATCGGCTGCCCCCTGCGAGCTACAGCTTGGTGTGTCAAGTGGAAGGCCGGGGGGTGCACAGTTTCTGCATGTGTCCGGGAGGCATTGTGGCGCCTTGTGCCACGAGTCCCGGCGAGATTGTGACCAACGGCTGGTCGCCTTCGAAGCGGAACAACCCCTACGCAAATTCAGGGATGGTCGTGCAAGTAGGGCCGGAGGATTGGGAGCCCCTCGGATTCAAGGGGCCATTGGGCGGGTTGCGTTTCCAGGAAAGCGTCGAGCACGCCTGCTGGGTAGCTGCAGGCCAAACCCAAGCCGCACCCGGACAGCGGCTCGCAGACTTCGTGGCCGGACGATCCTCCACCGATTTGCCGGCAACGTCGTATTTGCCGGGCGTCGTGCCTGTCCGGTTGGACCACTTGCTCCCGACCGTGGTGGCGCGCAGTCTCCAGGAGGGGTTTCGGGCATTCGACAGGAAAATGAGAGGCTTTGTGCATCGCGACGCCGTGGTGCTCGGTCCCGAATCGCGCACGAGCAGTCCCGTCCGAATCCCAAGAGACCCGGACACTTTGCAGCATCCAGGTCTCCGTCGTTTCTATCCCACCGGCGAGGGAGGAGGATATGCCGGTGGCATCCTTTCCGCAGCCATGGATGGCCGCAAGGCGGCACGGGCTGTGGCAAGTTTCCTTGGTTAAGTATGTCGGTGGCGCTGCCTCAACGTGCAGAAGCCAATTCGTTCTTGAGGTTGTTCAAGGTGATTCGGGCTTGAGCCACGCTGGCCTTGTTCCCGTCAATTTCGGCCACGAGAAAGGCATCTGAGAAGCCCAAATCCATGGCTGAAAGGAGGTGTTCACGAGCCGTGGCTTCTGCGCCCACCCCGGTGGTCAAGTAGCGGTGGGTGCCATCGGACTCGAGACGCTGCTCGATTTGGCCCATTTGCAAAAAGGCATTCAGCACTTCCACGGGGACGCCAGCGGTGTAGCGTCCGAGCTGCACGTGGAAGGTGACCTTGGCCACGTGAAAGGCATCTTCTGCTTCCTGGACCGCTTGTTTGCGAAGGGCCTCCAACTTGGCGGCTTCTTCGAGGGTGATGCGCTTGCCGTTGCGATAGGCCGTCACAAACGCGTCTGCGTGGTTGGCAGATTTGGCGGTGCTCAGGGCGTTCCGCGCCTCGCTCAACCGTTCGTAAGACGATCCCACGTGGAGCGTCAATCCATGCTCCCCGGCGACGGCCTCGACTTGGTCGTGCGTGTACGCCTCAGTGGAGGGGGCAAAGGCTGCCAGGTAGGCTCCGTATTGGATGCGGTACGAGATTTCAGGGTTGTACACCTTCTCGCGCAAATCGTGGAGCAACTCCATTTCGGTGGTTGCGGCGGTGTTGCCGGTCGTGTGGAGCATCTGTGCCATTTGGGCGGCATTCAACTCCGAGATCACGGTGGCACTGTCTTGCGCAAACGTCGTGGGGTCTCCTTTTTCCGGTGCGTACAGCGCCTTCCACTCGGCGAGTGAAATGCTGACCCCTTGCTCATTGACCAGCAAATCGGGGCTGTTGAGTTCGGCGTCGCGGTGGTCTGGCACCCCGTCCAAGTCGGTGTCAATCGCACATCCATGTTTGTCGACGAAGGCACCGAGTTCGGTTCCGCCGCACAAGTCTTTTGTGTCCTTGACACCATCGCCATCGGCATCGTCGCCCAAGGCCAAAAATGCTTCAGGGAGCAGGGTTTTCAAGTACGTTTTGCCCTTTCCGAGCTGAAAGCCGACGCCGGCTTGCGCGGTGGTCCAGCCACCGTCGCCAGGAATTGTGGTGACAGCCATGCTGGCGTGCAGACGGCGTGTGAGTTGAAAATCCACCCCTGCACGAAGCGGCGTGGCCATGTGACTTGTCCGATCTAACATCGTCTCGTAGTGGTTGTCACGGACCAGAGGCTCGGGCAGATCGGCGTCGGGCATCGGGACGGGCTGTTCGATGCCATACAGCAAGCCGTCGTTCCAGAGGTGGTACGTTTCGCCATTGGCGGCGGCAGCGTCCAAATGTCGTGTGGTGGTCTTCCAGCTGATGCCCACGCCGGCCCAAGGTCGGATGGCATGAGTGGCTGGCGACAATGGCATGTATCGGAAGCCGGCGCCGACGCTGGTCATGGTGGTCCGCTGTGCTGCGACACCTTCGTCCATGAATGCTTGGGCTCGGACGCCGTCCAAATCGACGGCGAACAACTTCCCCACAGGCTGACTCAACGAAGCTCCTGTGCTAAGGGAGGCATTCATGTCGGGGGTGTAAGTCGTGCCAGACAACACGCTGATGCTTGGCTGGGCGACCACCAAGCCTGACATGCCCATCACAAGAACGAGCATCGCGAGGCGAATCAAAGGGGGGAGGGTAGTCAGTTCCTTCATGAGAATGGAAATAGGGTTGTCAAGCCTTACGTCCACTCCTCGAAGAAGGTTACACGGGCGGCACCAAGTCGGCGAGTTTTTGTCCAACCAAGGTGCCAATGGCCACGCCCATGCCGCCCATCCGAACGCCGGCATAGAGTCCATCGCCCAAGTCCTGGATCAACGGGCCACGCGTGCCGCCCACGCCCAAATGACCTTGCCAGAGAAATTCGGTTTCAAACTGCGACGCTCCTTCAAGGTGGGCGACAGCCCATTCTTTCAAACGAAGCATTCGCGCTTCTTCGGAGGTGCAATCCCAATGTCGGCCACCGCCAATGAGAACACGTCCATCGACCTCGCGGGCATAGACATAGCCACGGTCGTGATGCACCGTGGACTTGAGACGCAGCTCGGGGAGCGGTTGACTGACGAGAACGGTGTTGGGGGCCGTTTTGACATCCACATCCAGCAGGGCGGAGGCCCATCCGTTGTTGGCAACCAGCACGTGGGACGCAGAGAATTCCCCGTCTGAGGTTTCAATCGTCCACGTGCCGTGATTTCGGTGGAAGTGACGCACTTCTTGTCCCACGAGCTGGCCGATGTCTTCACGTTGAAGTTGGCGGCGCAAAGTGGTCGCAAGTTTGGCGGTGTCAAGGTCGCCTTCGAGGGGGCTGGCAATGAGGCCCACCAGTCCTTTGAGCCCGGCTTCAGTCGCCCTTGTGCCTGACTCAAATGGCGCAGCTCCCATCACCTCGGCCAGGGCTTCGTTGAGCACGGGCAAGGCCTCCTGGCAAGCATCCAAAAGAGGGGCATCTGTGAACGCTTCCATGGCGCCACAAGCCCGGTAGCCGAGTGCTGCATCGCCCCACGTTTGGCGAAGCGCCGTCAGCCCGTCCCAACGCATCTTCACCAAGTTCACGGTCTCTTCTGGACCGAGTTGAGTCCAGTCGTCCAACAACTCCGAGGGACTGCCAAAACAGGCAAACCCTGCATTGCGCGTGGTGGCGCCTCCAAGGGTGTTTCGGTCCACGATCAATATGCGCCAATGGGGGTGTCGTTGACGCAAACGCAGGGCGGCGCTCATGCCGACAAGTCCCCCGCCAACCACCACGGCATCGAGGTCTTGGAGCCAACCCTTTGTTTCCCAGTAGCTGAAACCGGAGGGGAGACCCTGCTGATTTGGGCTTAATCCCTTATTTTTCGGCTGACCTGACATGATGCAAACCTACGCGACACCTTTTTTCATGAAGCGCCTCTTTTTCAGGCGGACAAGCCTTGCGCTTTCTCTGTTGATGTGGACTCTTGTGGGCCTCTCCCAGTCGGGTTCGCTTGTGGTCAGTGGGAATTTGAAGCACGAGGAGACGAAACAGCGCCTCGAGAATGTCACCGTGTCTGTGCTCCAAGCCGGGGAACCTTTCGATGAAATTGATGTGGATCGGAATGGCAAGTACTTCCTCGATTTGCCCCTTCGGAACGACTACGTGATTGTTTTTCAGGCAGAAGGGATGGTGGCCAAGCGGGTGGCGATCAACAGCGCCAACACCCCTGAGGACGAACTGACGGATGGGTTCATGTTTGATTTGGACATGTCGTTGTTCGATGTCATTGAAGGCTTCGACGAAAGCATCATGGACACGCCCATTGGCATTGCGTCGTTCGACGACCGCAGCGGCCGCATCCAATTTGACCTTGATCACACCAACGACATGCGCCGGCGCATCGACGATGAGTTGGACCGTTTGGCGGATTTGGCAGACGACATGGAACGTGCCCAAATGCGGTACGACAATGCCATGGAAGACGGGGCACGCGCAGAGGCACGGTCTCGTTGGGAAGATGCCCGTGATGAATACGAAAAGGCGCTCAGGTTCAAACCCGGCGACGCAGAGGCGCAGGCGGGCATGGACCGCATGAACGGCGAGCTGGACGCGATTCGCGCTGCTGAAGAAGCGGCCGCTGCGGCGGAGGCTGCGGCTGAAGAAGCACGGTTGGCCGAATCGCGTGAAGCCCAAGAAGCGGCGGACCGCGCAGCACAGGAGGAACAGGAGGCTCAGGCCGCCGCGGCTGAAGCCGCAGCGACCGAGCGGGCCGCGGAAGACGCCGCCCAGGCGGAGGCGGAACGAGAGATAGACGCCCGGGCCAGGGAGGAAGAGGCACGTCGGACCGAAGAAGAGGCCCAAGCTGCCGCGCAAGAGACCGAAAATCGTGCATCCGCGGACGCTGAGGCAGCGAGTCAACGTCAGGCCCAGCGGGATGCCGCTGCCGAGGCGCGACAAGCTCAACTCGATGCCGATGCCGCCGCGAACCAAGCGGCCATGGACGCCGACCGAGAGGCACGTGAAGAAAGACAGCGGAAATGGGAGGCTGAACAAGCCGCTCGTCAGGCGGCCAAGCGTGAGCGCCAGGCCCAAGCCCAAGCCCGTGCCCAAAACGTCGCGCAAAGCGGAGGCCGGGCAGAAGACGAAGCAGAGGCATACTACCGCCAGGCCCTTGTTTCTGAGCGTCAAGCCATGGCCGCGGAGGTGCAAGATGTCAAGGACGAAGTCGACATGGCCGCGGAACGTTGGAGTGCGGAAGCGCAGGACCGCGCGCGAGATGCACGCCGCGAGGTCCTGTCGTTGGACGACGGCCGCGGGGGACAAACCGGTCGGGATGTTCCCGGCGCTTACCCTGGCAAAGAGGCAGAACACCGCGCCATGCGGGCCGCGAGTTTGGCTGAGATCGAAGCGATCAAGACATCGGACGAAGCACTGAAAGCAGGAAGCGCTTCCCGTGTGAAGAACCAGGCCCAAGACGCCTTGCTCGACATGGACATGATGGTGGAAGCATCGAAGGATCGAAGGATTCCGGTGACCCTTTCTCCCGAGGACCGAGACATTCCTCAAGGGGTCCAAGAGACGAGCTACGACATCCAAAACGGCTTGGTCATCATGCGTACCGTACGCTCAGGCGACGTCGTGAAGCGTTACCGCAAGGTGGTGATGAAGACAGGCACGTACTACTTCTGCGGAGACAGAAGCATCACAGAGACCAGGTGGGATTTGGAAACCAATTTGTCTTACGACTGATTCATGGGGTTGGCGCGCAAAGCCATCCTGTACACGCTCCTGATTCACGTGGTGGTGTTGGGTGCCATGGTTTGGATGCCTGTGAGCGAGGAGGTGCCTGCAAGTGAAACTTTTGCTGAGGTTGCGATGCTGGATCAAGCGGAAGCCCAAGCCACGCCTTCTCAATCGTTTGAAGACCAGTTGCGGGAGACCATGGCTGCCAAAGTCGCCAACCTGCGGGCCAACGCCCAGTCAGAGACGTCAAGCGAAGCCCGATCGAGTTCAGATGGAGGGCCCACTCAGGAAGAAATAACCGCGCAGGTGGAGGCCGAGTTGCAGGCCTTGGAGGCGGCTGAATTCGAGCGTCGTGCCGCGGTGGAAAAAGAATTCGATACGGCAGGAGAAGCGGACGTGACGCGCCAAAACGTGGGAGAGACCTTTGAACAATGGGACGCCCAATACGATGGGCTCGTCACCGTGAAATTCAGCCTTGAGGGCCGGTCTGGGCGAGATCTGGATGTCCCAGGCTACACCTGCGAGGGAGGTGCTCAGGTCCGTGTCCAAATCCAAGTGGACATCACAGGACGTGTGTTGGAAGCATCACTGGTGGAGGGGGATGCAGAGAGTTGCTTTGGACGAGCTGCGCTGCGGAGCGCGCGACGGGCACGCTTCAATGCGGATGCCGGGGCACCCAAGCGCCAAGCAGGCATGCTCACCTATGTGTTCGTGGCGCAGTAAGTGCGTTTTTGCCTTTGTCGCAGCAGAGGCCGTCGCCTTCAGGCCCGGTCGATGTAGTCCTGCAGGTAGGCAAATTTGGGCGCAAGCGCGCCTTCCAATGTGGTCTCGGTGGCGTGGGTGAGCATGTTGTCTCGGTCTCCTCCGACGAGAAGGGGAATGACGTGCGCCATCATTTCTTTCCCAAACCCTTGGCTCGCATCCCGCGGCAACTCGCAAGGCAGGTTGTCCACCGCCATGACGGTGATGCCATTGGGGTCGTTGAATGCGCATTCCGATTCAGCGCCAGGGTCGTAGCCGTAAAGCGGGTCGGCGATGGTGCTCGGCCGAATCGTGCACGCCACCGGCCCGTCGATGTCGCAGCTGACGTCCGCCACCACCTTGACGCGCCACGATTCCTGCTTCATGTCTTCGCGCGTGAACAGGAACGGCGAACCTTCCGCCCAGTAGTGGCCGGCGATGTACATGTCAGCCACCTCGGCGTAGCTCATGAACGTGCTCTTGAACTCCGTGGGGTCAGAAATGAAATCGTGCATGTCAAAGGCCTTGCCATCCCGTCGAGCGTTGTATTGTTCCACGTCGAGGCGCGTGAAGACGGCCTCGTTGAAGTCCTCTTTCAAAAACGCGTCGGCGTGGACCTCGCGAAGCCCAAGGGCCGTGAGCAATTCGTGGGCTCCCATTCCCACGCGGCCTCCGCCCGTGAGCACAATTTTCATATCGGAAGGCAAGTCGACGGCTTTGGCTCGACCGACCATGTCCTTCATGTCTTCACATTCGATGGCTTTCGGGAGATTGAAGGAACGGTGTCGAAGACCCCACGCCCGAAGGGCATTGTACGCCCCGACGATCCCGGCCCACCGACCAAACCCAATGACCCGCTTGCCGCTCGCGCGTTTGATCAGCTCGTAATCGATGAGTCGGATGCGCTTGTCGACGATGGTGCGCAGGAGTTTGGCGTTGTAGGGCTGCAGCTTGTAGGTGTGGCTGAAAAACAGGTACGTCGTGTCCGGAATCAACTCGTCCAAGGGCACTTCCTTCACGCCGAGCAGCACGTCGCAACCCGCATCCACCAACGTGTCGACCACCTCAACACCTTCTTCGCGGTATTCGTCGTCTGTGATTCGGCGCACTTCGCTCGCTTCCACCACCAGCTCGACCTCAGGGTAAAGCCGCTTCAATTCCGCACATTGAGCAGGGGTGAGGGGCACCCGCTGGTCCGGCGGCACTTTGCCTTCGCGCACAACGCCAATCTTCATAAGACCAAATGTAAACGAATCCCCTCCGAGCCCGATGAACCTGCGTCACACATCTTGCCCACGATGCGGTGTTGACGTAGATTTGACGTCCGCTCTTTGGGGCGGGTGTTCTTTGAATTTTGGGGCCGATTTTGGATTTGACAGCAAGATGACCAAATCGGGGAAGCATGTCGAGCTCTTGGAGATGTCGCTCGTTAATCTCAAATCTTCAGTCAGAAATGACAACACTTCCTACGCGCTCGCGGCTTAATCGACCAAGTCGATTCGCCT
>CBFHRO010000012.1:0-42303 GCA_965658245.1 uncultured Flavobacteriales bacterium | reverse complement strand
ACGCACCCATACCCTCGTGAGAAGGCGGTTTACCCATTGCGCGACCTTCGTGTGAACAAGTTCTGGAGTTCTGTGGCCCGCGTGGACAATGCCTACGGCGATCGCAACTTGGTGTGCTCTTGTCCCCCCATGTCGGCCTTTGAGACCGAGTTGGGCTGATTTGCATTCACAACGCACTTCGGGTTGTTCGCAACCCTTTGCCCCTGGGAAGCGACTTCTTAAGTAACGACCTATTTTCGCCCTGAAAACGACAATTCAAAACCTTTACATACATGAAGCATCTTTACATCTTGGCCCTCGGCGGCCTACTCAGCTTCAGCGCACAGGCTCAATTCAACCAGCCCTCTGCTGCAGCGAAAGAAGACGTGTCACCTCGCCAAAAGGTGACCAACGTTCAAACCAACGTCGAACGTGAGACGATTTGGACCAACGACATCAGTGATTGTGCCACATGGTCCTTCGGCAACGGCTCGGCGGAGGCCGGTCAGCCTTGGACAGACATCGACATCAGCTTTGAGTGCACCACCGAAGGCCCCTCAGGTCCCTACAACGGCTGGGCAGGAGGCAACCCTGTGGGCACCCCACAGCCAGCCTTGAACAGCACGACCTCCGACAACGGATTTTTGATGATCGACTCAGACTTGTTTGGCGCTGACGCGAACTACGACGCGAGTTGGGTGGAGAACTCTTGGGTTCAGACCGTGGACCCCATCGACTGCTCGGCCTACCCCTACGTGAGCCTCTCCTTCCAAACGCGTTACCGCTGCTGGGACAACGGAGGTTCAGATGGCAGTGAGAAGTGCTTTGTGGAAATCAGCCGCGACGGCACCACGTGGCCAACGTTGACCAACGCTTATGTGACGGATTGGATGAACGAAGGCATGGTCGATTACGACGGCGAAATGGTCCAGTGCCGCTACGAAGTTTTCCCTGACTCCGAAACAGGTTACGAAACGGACAACCCTTCCATTCTTGAGTTTGACATCACAGAAGCCGCTGGGGAACAAGGCACGATTTGGGTGCGCTTCCGCTGGGTCGGCACCTGGGGTTACTCTTGGGAGATTGACGACGTAGAGGTGTACGAAACGCCAGAAAACGACACGCGCATCGACAACTACCTCAGCTATTCCAACTACTTCCAAACTGGCCTCTACGAGTACGGTGCATGGGCGCAGAGCCAGATTCCTTCAGATTTGCAGGCGGGTGCCAAGGTGTACAACGTGGGCTACGCAGACCAATCTGGTGTGATGATGGATTTGGATGTCAATGGCAACGCCTACACTTCCAACACCATTGACACGTTGGGCTACGCGGCCAACGATACGCTCGTGGTTTCTTACCAGCCCACAGGATTGGGAGAGCAAACGCTCAACTACTTGCTGTCTGCAGATGCCGAGGATGAGAACCCAGGCAACAACAGCGCCACGCAGTCTTTTGAAGTGACCGATCTCCAGTACGGTCGCGACAACGGCGTGGTGACAGCCGCTTTCCCAGGCGATGGCACGGATGACTTCATCGCCATGCCGCTCTACGACATTGTCAACGACGTGACCATCTACGGCATTGACGTGGCCATTCTCGATGGCTCCGAAGACGGCACGCCCATCCGGGCCTTCCTCGTGGACATGTTCGACGACCTGGCGTTGACAGAGCAGTACGGGGGTGAGTTGATCAGCTCTGCAGAAATCGACATGGCGACTGGTTACACCAACAGCGGTGAAGGCGACATCGTGTGGTACACCCTTGCGTTGGAAGAGCCTTACGAAGCGGCTGCGGGCGATTGGATCGGTGCTGCCTTTGAGCACTACGGTGGTGCCAACGTCCAAATCGGCGAAGCCCAGTACACCTACGACCAAACGGCCTTTGTGTACGGTCCATTTGGATCCGGTTCTGCGTATGACTGGTACTACAGCAACGAAGTGCCCATGGTGCGTTTGAACCTCGACCCCTCTGCCACAAGCACTGTGAACGTGGAAGAAGTGGCTGGCATGAGCGGATTTGAGTTGTTCCCTGCGTTCCCCAACCCTGCCAACGACAACACCCGCTTCCAGTTCCGCCTCGATCAGTCTGCGGACGTCACATTTGAGTTGCGCGACATCACGGGCAAGCTCGTGGAGCAACGCGACCTCGGCACGCAGCCTGCGGGTTACAACAGCTTCTTGGTGGAGACCTCGGCCTTCGGCGCAGGTTCTTACACAGCCGTTTTGATTGTGAACGGTGCCCGCACCACACAGAAGTTGATGGTCAAGTAAGGCAACGTACAAGATTGTCCTTCGGGACAACCAGGGAAAGGGGAGACGCGGGTCTCCCCTTTTTCATGCGCTCGCGTTGGCGAAATGTTGCTTGTCAATGGTGGACATTCTGGGCTTGGGCTGTAAATTCCCGGCGAAACTGATTCACCTGAACATGAAAAATTTGACTTTATTGGCAGGGCTTGCGCTCTGCACGACGGCTGCGTTTGCCCAACAAACCGTCCAATTTGAAAAGGCCATGAAGCCGGTGCCTGCGACCGTAGAAGAGGCGAATGTCTCTCGCAAAGCAGGCGTGACAGCGCTTGAAAGCGTCCGTGGCGGAGGCGCCATTCTCTTCCAGGAAACGTTCTCCAATGGATTCGACGGATCCAACGGCAACGGTGCCTGGACAGTGGAGGACAACGCGAATGACAGCCTTTGGGCTTGGGTGATGCCCGGAGGGCAAGGCGTGTACGCCGACGGCAATCCGACTGGCACTGCGCACCCCGGAGGAGAGTTCAGCACCAACATTGGTGCTTTGGCCTCGACGTCTGCAGACGACGGCTGGATGATTTTTGACTGCGATTTTTACAACACACCCATTGCAGAAGGATACCAAGACACCGATGGTTCCTTGACGAGCCCCAGCTTGGACTTCACCGACAATGCGTCTGTGATTGTGAATTGGGAGTCATACTTCCGCTACTGCTGCTACCCCTACGCTCCGGTTTACCTGGAAGTGGGGACCACCGACGACGGCGTGACTTCATGGACGTCGTTTGACGCGCACGGATCCTTCATTGAGTCGGCCAACACCGCTTCTGCCAACCCCCTTGCGGTGAGTGTGGACGTGAGCTGTGTGGCGGCCAACATGGACTCGGTCAACCTTCGTTTTGCGTACCGTCAAGCGCCTGAAACTGGAAACGCTTACAGCCACTACTACTGGGGCATCGACGACGTGGTGGTCACGTCCAACGACGTGGTGAATGACATTGAGATCACACAGGTCACCAATGGCGACGTCTTCTCCGTCTGGGAATACCGTTTGACTCCCCTTGAGCAGGCCATTGCCAGTGCTGACGGTGGCATGGTGGCAGGTGTCATGTACCGCAACGTGGGTACGGACAACCAAACCAACGTGGAAGTCCTCGTGGAAGTCCTCGACGATGCCGGTGCCGTTTTGAACAGCACTACGGAGATCATTGACACGGTCTTCACGTTTGCCAACGCGCCCACCTGCCCCGCAAATTCTCAGGACACCTTGTACGTCTACACAGATTGGGAGCCTTCTGCGGTGGCCGACTTCAGTGTTCGAATCACCATGACGGCGGACCAAGAAGATGCCACCCCCACCAACAACGTGTTGGCCAAGGACGTGTTGTACACCGATGACATTTACGGTCATGACGACACCAACGCGTTGGACACGGAATTGCGTCCACGTGAGAGCGATGACATCGACGATTTCTTCGACCCTACCGGTCAGGGCTCCTTCTACTCTTGCCCCAACCCAGGTTCTGTGGCCTACGGCATCGCGGTGAAGTTTGGTGCCAACAGTGGTTTGACCATTGACGGTGCGGAGGATGACCTCGAGTTTGAGACCCGCCTCTACACCCTTGATGGCTCTGCAGGCATCACGGACAGCCCCTTCGATGCGGCGTACTGGGTGTACGATGTGGCGTGGAGCAACCCTGACGGCACCTCAGAGATTGAAACGTATTTGGAGTTTGACGACCCCATTGACCTCGAAACATGGGAGATCGGTGTGGGCGGCAACTACTACTTTGCCGCAGTGATGAGCGAATACGAGTCTGCCACGGAGTTGACGGTGCAGGGACAGGCCAACAGCGACTCTGACAACAGCACAGGCACCTTCAGCCAGGCCGGAGACGGCAGCTTCGTGTGGTTCACCAGCCAAACGTTCACACCTGCGGTTCGCTTGATCACCAGCGAGCGCGAAGCGGTGGAGCTCTTGGAAGCCAACCACGGCATCCGCCTCGAGCAGAACATGCCCAACCCCGCGGCGGGCGTGACCACGATTCGTTTCGAACTCGGCCAAAGCCGCGACGTGACCATGGAGGTCCGTGACGGCATGGGTCGTCTGGTCACCACCAACGACATGGGCACTTTGGGTGCAGGTATGCACACATGGGATCTCAATCTCGACGGTTGGGCCAGCGGCTTGTACACTTACACGCTCAAAGCCGACGGCTTGCGCACGACCAAGAAGCTCACGGTCAAGTAAGGCGACGCCCGAATTGAATTGGACAAGGCACTGCCCCCCTGGGGCGGTGCCTTGTTGCTTTCCAAGCTATTTTCGCCGCATGGGATGGAAGGCCACATTGAGTCTGCCGTTGGCCCGCTTGGCCATGTGGCGTCTGCGTAAGTCGGTGTCCCATCCTGTGACGGCGCAACAGGACGTTCTGAGTGCCTTGTTGGCCAAGGGCCAGAACACGGCGTTTGGCCGGGATCACGACCTTCGAGATGATCTGACCGTGGAAGCGTTCCAAGCCCGGGTGCCAGTCCGCGACTACGAGGGGCTTCGAGGATACATGGACCGGGCGGTGAAGGGGGAGGAGGATGTGATTTGGCCTGGAAAGCCCCTCTATTTCTGCAAGACAAGCGGCACCACGTCGGGGGCCAAATACATCCCACTGACCAAGGACAGCATGCCCAACCACATCGGCAGCGCACGCAATGCGTTGCTCGGCCACATTGCTGGGACAGGGGACGCGTCCTTTGTCGACGGCAAGATGATCTTCTTGCAGGGCAGTCCGGAGTTGGCCAAGACCCCGGGCGGCATTCATTTGGGCCGGCTGAGTGGCATCGTGGCGCACCATGTGCCCGGTTACCTGCAGGCCAACAGGTTGCCGTCATGGGAAACCAACTGCATTGAAGACTGGGAGACCAAGGTGGATGCGGTGGTGAAAGAGACCTGCCAGGAGGACCTGCGGCTGGTCAGTGGCATTCCATCTTGGGTGCAGATGTATTTCGAGCGCCTGTTGGTGCACACGGGAAAGAGCACGGTGAAGGAGGTGTTCCCCAACCTGTCGTTGTTTGTGCATGGCGGTGTGGCGTTTGGGCCGTACGCCGAGCGGTTCAAGCAGCTGTTGGGGTTTGAGATTCCCCGTGTGGAATTGTACCCGGCTTCAGAAGGCTTCTTGGCCTACCAAGACGCGCCTGGGGTGGAGGGGATGTTGTTGAACGTCAACGACGGCATTTTCTTCGAGTTCATTCCCGCCGACCGCTACTTCGACGAGGCACCCCCTCGTTTGACGGTGGGCGAGGTGGAACTGGGGGTGCAGTACGCCGTGGTGTTGAGCAGCAACGCCGGGTTGTGGGGCTATGACATTGGGGACACGGTCAAATTTGTGTCCCTCGATCCCCCTCGGGTGCTCGTGACCGGACGGATCAAGCACTTCACGTCGGCCTTCGGGGAGCACGTGATTGCCGAAGAGGTGGAGGGCGCAGCACAAGAGGCCGTCGCAGCCCACGGTGGGGTGATGACCGAGTTTCACGTGGCGCCCCAAGTCACGCCGGAGGAGGGCCTGCCCTACCACGAATGGGTGGTGGCCTTTGAGGAGATGCCCGAGAATCTGGACGCCTTCGCAGCGACGCTGGATGTCGCCTTGCAAGCCCGAAACCCCTACTACAGGGACCTGATTCAAGGCGCGGTGCTGTGCCCTGCCGTGGTGACACCGGTGCGGTCCGATGCTTTCACGGAAGCGATGCGGAAGCGGGGCAAGCTCGGAGGCCAAAACAAGGTCCCCCGCCTGGCCAACGACCGGAACATGGCGGACTTGTTGCTCGAATTCAAAACGGAACCCAAGACGACCAGCGCATGAAGATTGTGTCCATCACCGGAGGAAGCGGCTCTGGAAAGAGCACCGTGTTGAAGGGATTGAAGGACCATTTTGGGGACCGCCTGTCCATGCTGTCCTTGGACGATTATTACCGTCCCAAGGAGGTCCTTCCCGTGGACGCCAATGGCCAAACCAATTTCGACGTCCCGGAAGCCATCGACCATCCCACCTTGCACGCCGACATGCTGAAGCTCGCCAAGGGCGAACCGGTGTCTTTCGAGACCTACACGTACAACAAGAGCTTGATGCAATCCGAGCTTGCGGTGATTGAGCCGCGAGAATGGTTGGTGGTCGAGGGCCTGTTTGTGCTGTGTTACCCCGCTGTGGCTGAGCTCGCAGATGTCAAGGCCTACATCGACGCCTCTCCAGAGGTCCGACTGGCGCGCCGGAAGCACCGCGACATGACGGTGCGTGGCTATGCGCCCGAAGAGGTCGAATACCAATGGACGCACCATGTGCGCCCGGCGGACCTGGCGCACATCGAACCGTGCCGCGCCACGTGTGACGTGGTCATCGACAACGACGAAGACTGGCGCGCGGGTTTGGCCCAATTGATTGAACAGATGGAAGCCCTGGACGCCTCATTGGACATCCCAAACGCAACACCATGAAAAAAGCCTTCACCCTGCCCACGTGCAAGACGTGCCAACGCATTTTTGACGATCTCCAACCTGAACAACTTGGGTGCGAGGTGGTCGACATCAAGGCTGAGGGCATCTCTGCCGAGGACCTCGACGCCATGAAGGCGCACGCCGGCTCCTACGAGGCGCTGTTCAGCCGCCGCGCGATGAAATTTCGCAGCATGGGCTTGGCCGACAAGACCCTCTCGGAGCAGGACTACCGCAAGCTTATCCTCGAGGAGTACACGTTTCTGAAGCGTCCGGTGTTCCTCACGGATGCCGGCGTGACGGCGGGATCGGCCAGGGCTCAGGTGGTTGCGGCGCGCGACCTGCTCTCGTAACCGTCGTGGTCGACACCCCTGCATCTTCTCCGTGGAAAGCCCACCTCGCCCTGTGGGGGGTGGGGCTCATCTATGCCTACAACTACCTCGTGGCCAAAGGGCTCATGCCCGAAAAAATTGGACCTTCTGGGTTCATTGCGCTGCGCGTGGCGGGAGCGACGCCGTTGTTTTGGCTGTTGTACGCGTTCCGCTGGGAACGCGTCGCGCGTGGGGACCTCGCGCGGTTGTGGTTGTGCGGACTGACGGGGGTGACCATCAACCAGCTCTTGTTTTTCAACGGTTTGGCCGCCACGAGCCCTGTGCACGCGAGCATCATCATGACCATCAACCCGGTGCTGGTGCTGTTGATCAGCGCGGCTGTGCTGGGCACGGCCATCACGTCGCGCAAAGTCGCGGGCATTGCGCTTGGGGCCGCGGGCGCCATCACCTTGTTGCTGAACAGCGGAGGCGGCGGGCTTGAATCCCACGCCAGTTGGCAAGGTGACCTGATGGTGCTCCTGAACGCGGCCAGCTACGGGGTCTACCTCGTGGCCGTCAAACCCTTGATGGCGAAGTACCGCCCGCTGACGGTGATCTCATGGGTGTTCCTGTTTGGCGGCTTGATGGCCTTCCCCGTAGGTGCGTCTCAGGCTGCGGCCATTGAGTGGTCCACCTTCAGCACCCAGGATGGACTCAGCGTGGGCTTCGTGGTGCTCTTCACCACCTTCCTTGTTTACCTGCTGAACATCTATGCCCTGGGCAAGGTGCAGCCAACGGTGGTCAGCATTTACATCTACCTCCAGCCCTTGCTCGTGGGCGGCATGGTGTGGCTGGCCGCGACGCTGGGGGGCGCGGACTACATGGCGGACATGGGTTGGTTGCAGGCCTGCTGCGCGGTGGTGATCGCCACAGGGGTGTGGCTCGTGAGCGTGCCTCCTGGGGGTTGGAAGCGGCTGGTTCGGTAGGCTTCTCGTTTGGGCTGCGTTCAGCGTACCTTGGGTGCCATGGCGATACGCAAACCCTTCAACTTGACGGCGTGGATCGAAGAGAACCGCGACCTGCTCAAGCCGCCCGTGGGGAACAAGAACCTCTACGTGGAAAGCGGCGATTACATCGTGATGATTGTGGCGGGCCCCAACGCGCGGAAGGATTACCACTACAATGAGACGGAGGAGCTGTTCTACCAGCTTGAAGGCCAAATCACCGTTCGCATCCAAGAAGACGGCCAAGCCGTCGACATGAAGCTCGGCCCGGGCGACATGTACCTGCACCCGGCGGGCGTGCCGCACAGCCCCATGCGCGAAGCGGGATCGCTCGGTCTGGTCATTGAACGCAAGCGCAAGGGCACGCCAATGAAAGACGGCCTGATGTGGTTTTGCGACAAGTGCAACCACAAGCTGCACGACACCTACTTCGAACTCACCAACATTGAGAAGGACTTCTTGCCTCGCTTCCGCGAATTCTATGGCAGCGAAGATTTGCGCACCTGCGATTCATGCGGCCACGTGATGGAGACCGACCCACGCTTCGTTGACTGAGCGGAGCAACCAAATTGATTCTGAATTCGTCTGGCATTCAAACCCTTGCGACATGCGCTTTTTGACCTCGACCCTGGCCATGATGGCCTTGACTTTTTCCGCGTTGGCCCAGCCTGTGTGTGCCCCGCTTTGGATGACGTTTGACCTCGCAACCGAACCGGGGTCGACTCCTGAAGAGGTGTATTTCTGGGTGACACCGCTCAATGGGTTGACGGTGATTTCGGCAGACGGCGTGGTGGAGATTCCGGCGAACGGGACGTTGTCCACTGAGACGCAGGTGTGCCTCAACGCGGGCTGCTACTTTGTGGGGTTGGAAACAGCCGTGGATTGGTGGCCGAGCGTGGATGTGGTGACGGACGATTTGATGTGGTCCGTCTCGGAGCCCGAGCCCATGTACGAGCAAAACGGCCTTGTGGGCTTTACATTTTGCGTTGAAAACAATTTCGCCGACTGTGAAGTGGAGCTGGACGCTGAACTCGGGGTGGGACCCAATGGGGCCTACCTGTTTGAAGCGATTGGAGGCCCTGATGGCGCGTACTACACTTGGTATGTGAACGGGTCGATGCTGCAATCGGGCGACAGTCCTCTTTTCGAGTGGTACGACATCCTTGGCGCCCCGACTTGGGAAGTGTGTGTGCTCATGGACACGCCGATGGGATGTGTGGAAGAGGCTTGCATTACTCCGGCCGACCTTGTGTCCGACTGTGAATTGGAGATTGAAGGGGAGATGACGGCTTTGGGTGCCTATGTTTTCGAGGCGTTCGGGTTCCCGGACGACGCCTTGATCAATTGGGTCATCGACGGCAACTGGCTGAATTTTGGCGGGCCTGTCCTGGAGTTGACGCCGGACATGTTGGCCGATGCCCAAGAGGTGTGCGCGTATTACGAAACGCCTGAATGCCCCATGGGCGTGTGGGCTTGCGAAGAGCTGGAGGGGCAAGTGGGTGGCTGCATTGACGAGTCGCTCATCGATCCCAACATGGCGTGCACCGAGGAGTGGAATCCCGTGTGTGGTTGTGATGGGGTGACGTACAGCAACCCGTGTCACGCCACCTATTACGGAGGTGTCACGGAGTACGAGCCTGGTGAGTGCGGCTCGACAGGCGGTTGCGAACCCATCATCGAAGCTTGGCCGAGTGACGTTCCCGGGGTGTGGAATTTCCAAGTTTACGATGCGTCCAATCCCGCAGGAGGCCCCCTCTTGGACGAGGTCGTGCAATGGACATTCAGCACCGGTGAAATTCTGATTGGCGGCTCGGAAGAAGCCATTCAGGTCGCTTTTTGGGGTGAAAACGATGTGGCATGGGCCTGCGTGGAAGTCTTGTGTCAAGATGTCGTGGTGGATACATGTTGGGAGGTGAATGCACCCAACGACGGCGTAGAGTGTGAAAACGTGGTGATTGCATTGAACGCCGAGTGGGGCTCGGCAGCCGGTGTGGATCCCTTGGAACTCGAACTTGTGCTGAGCATGTTGGATGTGGATGTCGAATTGGATTTGAGCCAAGTGTTGCAAGGGGGATCCATCAACCAAACCTTCGCCTTCTGCTTGCCCATGGGCTACTGCTTTGCCTTGGAGGCGGCTTTGGAGGACGTGGATTTGCAGGACATCACGGTGCTCGACTTGGCTGTCGGGGTGGGACAAGAATTGCCCGCATGGCAAAATGTGCTGGAGGTCTTGGCCAGCGGAGAGGAATCGTGGATTGCCACGCTGGGTGTGGACGTGATCGAGGGATGTGGTGAGGAAGAGCCCGATGGAATCACCAACTTTGTGGCACCAGTCATCACCGCCATGCCCAACCCCGCGCAGGACCACGTGCAGTTTACAGGCTGGACGGAAGGGACAGCCACAGTGGTGCTTCGAAATGCCCTCGGCCAAACGTTGATGACCCGCCAAGGCATCACCCCAGGCCAGTCGTTGATGTTGCGCCCTGAGTGGCGGGGAATCGTCCTCGCAGAGGTCTCTGGCGACGGCTGGACAGCGCGGCCTCTCTTGGTCGTTCGTTGAGCCTTGGCTTCGCAAGGCGTGCCCTACCTTCGCGGCACGCGAACACCACCGTTCGCGCATCCACGAAGACCTGAAACCGCATGCGTTTTGATCGCTTGAACAACGTGACTGGCTGGGCCGTATGGGCCGTGGCCACGCTGGTGTATTTCTTGACCGTTGAACCCACTGCGAGTTTTTGGGACTGCGGTGAATTCATCGCCTCCGCGTACAAACTCGAAGTCGGACACCCTCCAGGGGCGCCTTTCTTCATGCTGTTGGCACGTTTCCTGATGATCCCGATGAGCCCCGACTCTGCAGCCATGGCGGCCAATGGCTTGTCGGTGCTGAGCAGCTCGTTCACGATTTTGTTCTTGTTCTGGAGCATCACGCACCTTGCCAAAAGGTTGACAGGTAATGCACAACCTGAGGGAGGTTCCGCCATCGCCGTGCTGGGGGCGGGTGTCATTGGGGCGCTTGCATACACGTTCAGTGACTCGTTTTGGTTCAGCGCGGTAGAAGGCGAAGTGTACGCCTTGTCCAGCCTGTTCACGGCGCTGGTGTTTTGGGCGATTCTCAAGTGGGAAAACGTGGCGGACCAGCCTGGTTCTGCCAAGTGGATCATCCTCATTGCGTACCTCATGGGACTGTCCATTGGGGTGCACTTGCTGAACCTGTTGGCGATCCCTGCGATTGCCTTGGTCTATTACTACCGGAACTACGCGTTCTCTTGGAAAGGGCTTGTGATCACGGGAGCCATCGCCGTCGTCTTGCTCGGATTCGTCCAAGAAGCCCTGATCAAAGGTGCCGTGCAACTTGCCGGTGGCTTTGAATTGTTCTTCGTGAACGACTTGGGCATGCCCTTCAACACCGGCGCCCTGGTTTACCTCGCCCTGTTGGTGGGCGCCATTGTGGCCTTGGTTGTGGTTTCACAACGCAAGGGGTGGTGGGCCGTGAATACGCTCACCTTGGGCATGGCCATGGTGCTCTTGGGATACAGTTCTTTTGCCACAATCATGATCCGTTCGGCGGCGAACCCGCCCATGGATGAGAACGATCCCCAAAACCTTTTTGCCTTGCTGAGCTATCTCAGTCGAGAACAATATGGAGATCGTCCCTTGGCGACGGGTCAGTTTTGGGATACGCCCACGGAGTTGGACAAGCCCTACCTCGATGGCAAGCCTGCGTGGGTGAAGAGCTACAGCGTGATGAAAAAGCGGGGTCCTGTGAACCGCCGGGTCAAGAGCTTCAAGGGGGAATACGCAGCCCAAAATTTTGTAGCGTCCAACCCACAAGAGAAGTACTTCATTGTGGAGGAATACGTGGACAGCGGCGAAAAGCGGGGCTCGAAACCCAATTACGATTCGGACTTCACCATGGTGTTCCCGCGGATGTACAGCTCAACCAGTTCGCACATTGAGCAGTACAAGACATGGAGCAATTACAAGGGCTTCAACTCTCCAACGTACTACACCAGTCCGTTGCTTGACGCGCCCATGTCTCGCCCAGAGTTCAAAGCACACCTCGAAAACGACATTCTCGGTGCGGGCATGGAAAAGCCCGAGTTGGAGCGCGTCTTGCGCCGCTTGTTTGCCGATTACGGACAGCGGTTTGACGCAGACTTTGGGGTGCAGGGCAAAGGCGTGCTTTTGGTGCGCAATCCTGAAACAGGTCAAATGAACTCGGCGCCTTTGGACAACGCACAAATGCGCTCGAGTTTGACGGGATACATCGCGGACCAGTTGGACCGCGGATTGGACTCTGGCAAGGGGTATGTGCAACGTCTGGAGCGCACCAAGCGCGCACAAGAAGACGACTTGAGGCGGTTGACACAACGGGCCAACCAAACCCGGAACCAAGACGACATTCGAAAGGCGCTGCAGGCGGAAGGTCGCCTGACCAACACCCTCGAAGAGATGATGCCATCCCAGGGGGAAAACCTGCGCTATTTCACGGACTTTCAAATGGGGTGGATGTACTTCCGCTACTTCTTTTGGAACTTCATCGGGAAGCAGAACGATGTCCAAGGGCATGGCGATTTCGTGGATGGAAACTGGTTGAGCGGGGTGGATTTCATTGACGCAGAGCGCCTCGGAAACCGAGACACGCTCACCCAGGCCATGCAAGACAACCGGGGCTGGAACCGTTTCTACTACCTGCCTTTGATTTTGGGGTTGATTGGATTGGCATTCCAGGCGTTTCGAGATCCGAAAGGCGCATCCGTGGTGGGCCTTTTGTTCCTCATGACGGGCATCGCCATTGTGGTTTATTTGAACCAAACCCCGTGGCAACCACGCGAACGGGACTACGCTTACGTGGGCTCATTTTATGCCTTCGCCATGTGGATCGGGCTCAGTGTCATGGCGCTGTATGAAGCGGCCCGTCGACCAGAAGTCAAGGCCCACATGCAAGGATTGGCCCTGCCGTTGGTGGCCGGGGTGGTGTTCTTCCTGATGGAAACAATGACCGGAGGATCTCACGCACTGTCCTACAGCGTGCTGTTCATGGGGGTGGTTGCGGCCGTGCTCTACGCCTTGTCGTGGGCCCTTGGGAAAGCCTCCTTCGGAGATTCTGTGAAGGCAGGGCTCGTCGTCGCACTGGCTGCTGTGGTGCCCCTCATCATGGTGGCAGAAGGGTGGGATGACCACAGTCGTGCACGCCGTCGAACGGGGGTGGACATGGCCAAGAACTACCTGAACTCTCTCGCCCCCAACGCCATCATCTTCACCAATGGCGACAACGACACCTTCCCGCTTTGGTACGCCCAAGAGGTGGAGGGCATCCGTACGGACGTGCGCGTATGCAACCTGAGCCTGCTCAACACGGACTGGTACATAGACCAAATGCGCCGGCGCGCCTATGAGAGTGCGCCCCTCCCCATCATGATGGACGAGGAGAAATACCGTCAAGGCACGCGCGATGTCATTTTGGTGGAACGCCAGAGCAAGCCGGTTGACTTGTTGGAGGCCATGGCCTTCACATTGGAGGACGAAAACTTGCAGCAGTTCCCGGGCCAAAAAGGCTATTTCTCCCTTCCCGGCAACACCTTCCGGTTGCCCGTGGATTCGGCTGCGGTGTTGGCTTCTGGGTTGGTGAGTGAGGACGAGGCGAAGTACCTCGTGGACGCGGTGGAGTGGACCCTTTCCAACGGAAGCGGCTCGACACCTTCGTACATCACCAAGAACCACTACGCGGCCTTGAACATGATTGCGAACAACCATTGGGAACGTCCCATTTACTTTGCCGTCACCACAGGGCCGGACAGCTATTTGGGCTTGTCCGAATTCTTCCGTTTGGAAGGCCTTGCTTACCGGTTGGTTCCGTTGAAGTACCCCAAGAATGAGAACCCCAACATCCTCGGTTCCATTGGCACAGACATCATGTACGAGAATGTGATGGAGAAGTGGGTATGGGGAAACATGGATGACGTGGAGCACGGCATTTACATGGATGAGAACAACCGTCGAATGGTGACCAACATCCGCCTTCAGATGTCCAACCTTGCAGAGACGTTGTTGAAAGAGGGTGATCCCGAACGTGCCCTTGCCGTGTTGGACGAGTTGCTCCGCGCAACGCCAGAACAAAACGTCCCCTACAGCCGCGTCATGATGCCTGTGGCCGAGACCTATTTGCAACTTTCTGCGGACACTTCCGTGGCACCCAACACCCGCGGATTGTCAGATGAGCGACGCGCCCACGCTTGGGGGATGGCCCAAGAGGTCACCAATCATTTCATGGACATGCAAGAGGACCAAGTGGCCTACTTCACCTCCCTCGATGCCGAGTATTATCTGCCTTCGGAGCGAGACGTTCAATTTGCCTTGCAAATCGGTGACCGTCTTGTGAGGGTCATGAAGTATTTCCACGCCGATGCACCGGAGACGAAGGCACTCGAGGACAAATTGACGGAAATGGAGTCCGTCGTGGAAGCGTATGAGCGCAACCTTGTGGATCTCGGTGATTTCGAGTTCTGATTGAACATGGAAGAAACGCCCCGCACATCCCGCATTGCCATCCTGGCCTCTGGTGCGGGATCCAACGCGGAAGCCATCCTGAATCACTTTGCCCGCGTCGGTGGGGCGAAGGTGGCTGAAGTGGTCTGGGTATGCACCAACAGACGAGACGCTGGCGTGCGTGCCGTGGCGAAGCGCTTTGGGGTGGAGGACAGCCATCTGTCCAAGACAGACATTCGGGCGGGTGCGTTGCTCGATGCGCTGCGCGCAAGACGGGTCGACTGGGTGGCGCTCGCAGGATTTTTGTTGAAAGTGCCTGAGGAAGTGTGTGAAGCATTTGCAGGTCGGATGGTGAACATCCACCCTGCGCTCTTGCCCAAATACGGGGGGCCAGGCATGTATGGCATGCACGTGCACCATGCCGTGAAGGAAGCGGGAGATCGCCTGTCAGGCATGACCATTCACTTGGTCAACCAAGACTACGACGAGGGCGACATTGTGTTTCAAGGAGAGGTGGACCTCGCCCCTGAGGACACGGTGGAGGAGATTGCCGCGAAAGTGCTGGAATTGGAGCACCGACACTACGCCCAAGTGCTGGAAGGTCTCATCCGATTGGCACATGGTTGGGACGTTCGAGACAACACGCATTTGAAATCACACACATCCTGATGGCGAAAGTGACGATGTACACCGACGGTGGAGCCAGCGGCAATCCCGGTCCAGGCGGATACGGCACTTTGCTGATGTACGGCGAGCACGTGAAAGAGATGAGCGAGGGCTTTCGTTTGACGACCAACAACCGCATGGAATTGATGGCGGTGATTGTGGGTCTGGAAGCCCTGACCCGCGATGGGGTGGAGGTGGACGTCTACTCCGATTCCAAATACGTGGTCGATGCCGTGATGAAGCGATGGGTGTTCAATTGGGAGAAGAAGGGATACAAGGACAAGAAGAACCCCGACCTGTGGCAGCGTTTCCTGCGGATTTACCGCAAACACCACGTCACATTCCACTGGGTCAAGGGCCACGCGGGCAACCCGTTGAACGAGCGCGTGGACGCCATGGCGGTGGCTGCGTACCAAACCGGGAACTTGTTGACCGATGCGTGGTATGAACAGAACGAAGCCTGAGCGCTGAGGAGGTCGCAGGGGTTATCTTTGGGGCGCAATTCAATGACTATGCGTACAGACCTCTACCAAGGACACGACTACTACAACATGGACGAGCTCCTCACCGAGGAGCACAAGTTGATCCGCGACACCGCGCGTGCATGGGTGAAGCAGGAAGTCAGCCCGATCATCGAAGACGCCGCCGAGCGCTGCGAATTCCCCAAGCATCTGTTGCCGGGGTTGGGTGAGATTGGGGCGTTTGGGCCTTACATCCCTGAGGAGTATGGAGGTGCCGGCCTTGACCAGATCGCGTACGGATTGATCATGCAGGAGCTCGAGCGTTGCGACAGTGGATTGCGTTCCACGGCGTCGGTTCAGAGCTCGCTCGTGATGTACCCCATTTGGAAGTACGGTTCCGAGGAGCAGAAGCAGAAGTTCTTGCCCAAACTCGCGACAGGCGAGTGGATGGGATGCTTTGGGTTGACCGAGCCTGACCATGGGTCCAACCCAGGTGGGATGACCACCGCGTACAAGGAAGATGGAGACGACATCATCCTCAACGGTGCCAAGATGTGGATCTCCAACGCCCCCTTTGCACAACTTGCAGTGGTTTGGGCGAAGAACGAGGAAGGCCGAATCCACGGCGTCATTGTTGAGCGCGGCATGGAGGGCTTCAGCACGCCCACGATGAAGGGCAAATGGAGCCTGCGTGCTTCAGATACCGGGGAATTGATCTTTGACAACGTGCGCGTGCCGAAAGCGAACATCCTTCCCGGACGTTCCGGACTTGGCGCGCCATTGAGCTGCTTGGACAGCGCCCGATACGGCATTGCCTGGGGCGCCATCGGAGCGGCTTTGGATTGCTACGACGTGGGCCTGCGGTATGCGAAGGAGCGCACGCAGTTTGGCCGTCCCATTGCAGGCTTCCAATTGCAACAGAAAAAACTCGCCGAAGCCATCACGGAAATCACCAAGGCGCAGTTGCTCACGCACCGCCTCGGGGTGTTGCGCAACGAGGGTCGCGCAACCTCCGCGCAGATCTCCATGGCCAAGCGGAACAACGTGGACATGGCGATCAACATCGCCCGAGAGATGCGTCAAATTTTGGGAGGCATGGGCATCATGAACGAGTACCCGATTATGCGTCACATGGCCAACCTCGAGTCGGTCATCACGTACGAGGGCACCCACGACATCCACCTGCTGATCACCGGTCTCGACATCACGGGCGAGAACGCGTTCAAGTAAAAGCAAGCAGGCTGGTGAGCCTTCGATCAGCGCAGCCCAAACCGATCCGCGTCCTCCAAAAAGGGAAGTTTCTTGCGGAAGGCTTGCATGTCTGTGGCGTCCAAGGTCGCCCGCAAGACCGCGGGTTGTCCGGCGCTCCCAGCATCGGCGAGCAAGTTTCCGGCGTGGTCCACAATCATGCTGTCTCCAGCGTAGCGGTGGCTGTTGGCGTCAGTGCCTGAGCGGTTGACGCCGATCACGAAGCACTGGTTTTCGATGGCGCGTGCCTGAAGCAACGTGCGCCAGGCCTCCCTTCGTGGTTCTGGCCAATTCGCCACATAGAGGGCCAAGTCGTAGGGTGTGGTGCCGTTGTTTCGGACGAAGGCAGGAAAGCGCAAATCGTAACACACCTGGAACAGGATGTTCCATCCGCGCCAGCTGATTTCGACCCGTTCCGCGCCGCACCGGTACGCGCGGTGCTCCCCGGCCAAGGTGAACAAGTGACGCTTGTCGTACACGTGCAGGTCCCCTTCTGGGGTGGCCATCCACATGCGGTTCGATGCGTCGCCATGGGTGTCGCGCACGCCAACACTGCCCACGATGGCGGCGTTGCGCTTTTGGGCGAGGTCGAGCATCCAACGTGACGTCGTGCTGAGGCCCACTTCGTCCAAGACATCGACGTGGGTCAAGTCCATGGAAAATCCGGTCGTGAACATTTCGGGAAGAACCACCAAGTCGGCGGGCGCCTTCGTCCATTCGCGTTCAAGGATGGCCTCGAATTGGACCCGGTTCGCCTCAGGATCTTGCCACGCGAGGTCCGCTTGGATGGCCATGACGCGCAACGGCGATTGGACGATGGGCGGAGCATCGGCAGTCACGCTTGTCACCTCGAGATTCTCATGCTCAATGGGGATGGCCTTGAGGCGAGAGATGGCGTCGTCGAGGGTTTGGTCTTCTTTGGCGAAGCACAAGCGGACCGCTGGTTCCCAGCTTGGCCCGAAGGCTTCCATGGGAATGGTGGCGATGCCGTGCTCTCGGGTCCAGCGGCGCGCGAGGTCGCCGTCGGTTTCGCCGGGCTTCAGGTAACGACCCACACCCACGACTTGGAAGTAGCCTCCCTCCGCGGGGGTCCAGGTCAGTCCTGTGCCTTCGAGGCCCAGCAGCAAGCGGTCTCGCTTGGCCTCGTAGATGGGTCCCACCGTGCGTAGGTGTTCCGCCGCCGACTCGGTGGCCAGGTACGAGACGAGTCCGGCTTGGATCGGCGCGCCGGTGGAGAACACGTCATATTGATGGACTTTTCGAAGTTCCCGCGTCACCGATTCGGGGGCTGCGAGCCAACCGATTTTCCAGCCTGTGGCGTGAAAGAGCTTGCCAAAACTTCCCGCCACGAGGGTGCGTGAACGCAGGCCGGGATGCAGCGCGGGAAGGGGAGCAGGTCGTTCATCGTGGACCATGGGACCGTACACCTCGTCGCTGACCAGCCATGCGTCGGTGCCGGCCATGGCGTCCGACAAGGCGTCCAGCATCTTCGGTGTGGTGACGTGGCCGGTGGGGTTGTGTGGGCTGTTGAGGATGACCATGCGGGTGCGGGGTCCGACCGCGTCGGCGAGGCCGTGGGCGTTCATTTGGCCTTCGGCATCCAGCAAAGGGACGCGCACGACAGTGGCGTGGTTCAACTCGGCCACAGGGGCGTAGAGGTCGTAACACGGATCCTGCACCACCACTTCATCGCCGGGCTGGAGCAATGCGGTCATGGCGGCGAAAAGCACACTGGATGCCCCGGCCCCAATGGTGATTTCGGTGTCTGGGTCGTAGCCCGCGCCACGGTGATACACGTCCGCGATCCAGCGTCGCAGCTCCGGGTTGCCGGGCATGGGCGCGTATTGATTGTGTCCCGATTCAATGGCGTATGCCACAGCTTGCCTCAACTCGGGAGGGGTCGGCAGATCGGGGAATCCCTGTGCGATGTTGAGGGCGCCACATTCGGTGGCCAACGCCGACATCTCCGTGAAAATCGTCGTGCCCACATGGGGCATCTTCGAGCGGGGCAGACGAGGCCGATCCATGCTTAACGGATGATGGCAAATTTGACAACAGCACCTTCCTTGCCGTCGCGATCTGTGGCAAAGGCCAAGTACACGCCGTAAGGGGCGGGTTGGCCGTTGCCGAGCAAACCGTCCCAGGTGGCACGACCGCCGTCACTGCGCAGTTGCGCGATGCGGTTCCCGACAGCGTCGGTGATGTGAACCGTGCTTTGGTAAGCGAGGCCGTCGATGACAATGGGCCCGGAGTGGTCCGCGCGAATGGGGTTGGGCATGATCCGTACATCGGTCATTTCGCGGTCCCAATTCGTGGCCTCTCCGCGGTAGGACAACAGGCCAAGGGACGTGCCGATGTAGACCTCGCCCGAACCGTAGTCCATGGCGATGTCTTGAATGTCGTTGGACGGGAGGGGGCTGTTGTCCACCGTGAAATGGTGATCGGTGGTGAGGCCATCTGCGGCGAGGACGTACACCCCGGAACCGGCCGTTCCCACCCATTTCCGATTTCCCGCATCGATGATGATGCTTTGGATGACGTCCGTTTCCAACAAGTATTGGAGGTTGCCGTCTTGGGAAATGAGGATTTGACTGGCGTTGACGTCATCGCCAAACACCGTCGAGCTCTGGTAAAACACGCAGGGTCCGTTCGCGGTGCCCACCCAAATCTCTTCATCCAAGTCTTCCTCGATGCAAAACACGTCGTTGGAGGGCAGCCCTCCTTTTCCTTGGGCAATGGTGAGGATGGTCCAATTGTCGTCTCCTGTGAAGGTGGGGGTGCCAGCGGGATTGTAGACCAACACGCCTTTGCCTCGTGGCAACACGACCCAAACGTAGCCGTCGCGCGTGACTTCCACATCACCAAACAACAGCGATTGGCCTTCTTCCCCGAGGTTCATGCTTGTGGTCTCACCATCAGGGGTCAACACATGGAGACAGTTGGTGGTCCATGGCGTGGTGAACCAAAGGTTGCCGTCGGTGTCGAAATCCACGCCACTCACGGCCGAGCGCGGTGACCCTCCCACTTCGGACAGTTCAATGCTGGAGTTCGCGGCGTTCAGCACCCGAACGATCTCTCCGTCGCGCAATTCCAGCAGGCCCTCCTCGTAGGAGGAAAACACGACATGGGTGGGGTCGGTGGGGTCGATGCTGACATCCATGATGTCTTTGACATCTGCGATGTCGTTGGCACTTTCGGGCAGCGCCGGCACGTGCCAATTGCGGTCGCTGTATTGGAACAGGCCGTCGGATCGGAATTTGGGCGTCCAAGATGCACTCACTCCGCCGGTGGCCACCCACAAGTTGTCGTTCCAACAATCCATTCGCCGCACCGCTGCATTGGGGGGGCCAAGCGGACGGTTGGTGCGGGTTGGGATGCTGGAAGCAGAGGGTTGTGGGGTCCATGTGACCACGCCGCCCACCGTGCTTGCAAGCCAAACGCGGCCGAGGACATCCCCGTTGGCCAAGGCGAGGTCTTGCACATTGGCAAACGCGGGAATGGGCTCGTTCACCGGCTCAACGTCCCCAGCGGCGTTCCAACCCCAAACCTCGCAGCAGGAGGCCACGAGCAACCCTTCCTGTCGGGTGCCGTCGTCCGCGAGGATCCAAGGCCCATCGTCCATGCCTCCCCACGGCAGGCCATTTTCATCCCAACCAGGCACCACCTCCCACAATCCGTCATCGGTTCCACGCCACATCACGGCCAGCTCACTTCCAGGCACTTCGGTCGCCATCCACCACTGGTCGGCAAAGCGTTTGAGGGCCAGCACGGGTCCGAGGTCAGGCGCCAAATCCCAGGGCTCCCAGCGATCGGGATTGGCCAAGAAAGCATCCGATTGCGCCGCTGTAAGGACCCCCAAATCCGTTCCCACCAGCCATTGGCCTTCATGCGAGACAACGCAGCGCGCGTCCACGGGGACTTCCGGGGGCGTCAAACTCCAGGTGTCCGCGATTTCTTGTTTTTGGAGGTCGAGCACAATCACGCCCACTGCGGAGGACAAATAAGCCAGATCGCCCACAAGGGTGATGTCATGAATGCGCTTGCTGCCAACCACTTGGGCGATGCGCAAATCGGGGATGTTGGTCACGCCCCAATCGCTGCGCAGGTCAATGCCGCCATCTTCATAGGCGACAATCCATTGGTCTCTCACAAGGTCGTACCCGAGCGCGGACGGGTTGCTTTGGGAAAGCCCTTGACCTTTGACAAAGCGCGTGACTTCGTACGTCGCCGTATCCACAGTGAACAGGGCGCTTGGGGTCCTCGCGACCACTGCGCCATCGACCACCACGACTTCATGGGCAAGGCCGTAGGGGAAATGGTCCCTCCAGCTCGACACTTCGTATTGCCCCAAGGCATGCCCACAGGAAGCCATGACGAGCAAAGCGAGAAGTCCTTTCAACCGGGTGAGGGCCAGCAACGTGGCGCATGAAAACGTGAATCGAAGCATGGACGGGGACATGACGCAACGAAGGTCGGGATATTGTGCTGTCGTTGGCACGAGGAAATGGGCCACCTCAGCCGGCGTGCTTCCAGCGGAACGCTTCTGCGCCATGGCTTTCGAGCAAGGAGAGGGCTTCTTCTGAGGCCAAACCATAGCGGTAGCCTTGCTTGCCGTACGTCCCTTCGACAATGCCCCAAACCGTCAGCAATGCGAGCAAATCCTCGGCATCTTCAAATTCCATCCGTGCCGTGCGCGCCACTTGCGGGAACCTCAATGTTTGACCGTCCCGCCAACGCTTGAACAACCGTCCAACGTATTCGTCGTACCGAAATTCAGACCGGTCCATGCGCATCTCGTACTGCCAAACTTTGATCATGACGGGCGACGCTTTGTGAATCCGATCGTCCTTGCGCAGAAAGGCCTGCCAGCGATCTTTCGACTTGCCCGTTTGCGCTGCCCGCTCGGGGAGCTCCACATAGTGTGGGCGCTGGGGACTGCGTGGGACTTTGATTTCGAGCACGCTCAGGTACCCGTGCTTCCAAACTTGCGATTCAAAGGCCACTTCCGGGGTGCAGTGCATTTGGGCGGCGCATTGAAGCATGTGAAATTCTTCCTCCACGTTGCACCCCGCCACTTCGCCGTTGTCCCGAACCCCAATCAGCAATCGTCCGCCTTCGGTGTTGGCGAACGCGCTGAGGGTCTTGGCGATTTTTTGGGGATCGTCCACGCGGAGTTTGAAGTCCTGATGCTGGTGCTCCCCCTCGTCGATCATGCGCAGGATGTAGGACATGAAGTGAAGGTAGGACGGAAGGGCCAAATTGTGTACTTTTGCCCCGGAAAGACAAGACGACGACAAGGATGGAGGCCACAAGGCCTCTTTTTTGTCCCATAGAATTTGGCACCATCGTCAGATCTGACCCCAAAGCACAGCCGTGATCAACAAAGAGCACATCCAAAGCCTCGCCGAGGAGCATCTCGCAGGAACCCCCGGGTTCTTGGTGGACGTCGTCGTATCCGACGGCGCCAACATCCGTGTGACTGTCGATCACGACGAAAACACCTCCATTCAATTCTGCATGGGCCTCAGCCGCCACATCGAGTCCTCGTTGGACCGCGAATTGCAAGACTTCTCGTTGGAGGTGCTGTCTCCTGGCTTGGACCAGCCGCTCAAGCTTCACCGGCAATACGTGAAAAACGTGGGCCGTGAGGTGGCGGTCATGCCCATCGAGGGCGCCAAGTTGGAAGGCGTGTTGACCCAAGTGGAAGAGGACCATTTTGTGGTTCAAACCCGGGAAAAGCGTCGCATTGAAGGCCGCAAAGCCAAGGCGTGGTTTGAAGAAGACCACACCTTCAAGTTTGCGGATGTGCATTGGACCAAAGTGAGCATCTCGTTTAACAACAAACCGCGGGCGTGAGCCCCCTAACCTGAGTCAACATGCAGTTGAACTTGCTGGAATCGTTTGCAGAATTCAAGGAATTCAAGAACGTCGACAAAGAGACTTTGATGGCCATCTTGGAAGAGGTCTTCCGAAACATGATCATCAAGAAATATGGGTCGGACGAAAACTTCGACATCATCATCAACCCTGAGAAGGGCGATTTGGAGATTTGGCGCAACCGCGAGATTGTCGAAGACGGCGAAGTCGAAGACGAGAACATGGAAGTGGCCTTGAGCGAGGCCTTGAAAGTCGAAGACGACTTTGAGGTTGGGGAGGAACTCTCCGAAGAGATCAAGCTCGAGAGCTTTGGCCGCCGGAATGTGTTGTCCTTGCGCCAAAACCTCGCTGGCCGCATCCTCGACATGGAGAAGGACGCCCTGTACCAGAAGTACAAGGAGCGCGTGGGTGAAGTGGTCACCGCTGAGGTGTACCAAATTTGGAAGCGTGAGATGTTGCTCGTGGACGACGAGGACAACGAGGTGGTCATGCCTCGAGAACACCAAATTCCCGGCGACTTCTTCAAAAAAGGCGACAACGTTCGTGCCGTGGTGGCTGCCGTGGAGATGCGCAACAACACGCCTCGCATCATTTTGAGCCGCACCGCCCCCGAATTCCTCGAGCGCCTCTTCGAAATGGAAGTGCCTGAGATTTACGATGGCCTGATCACCATCAAGAAGATTGTTCGTTCTCCTGGCGAGCGTGCCAAAGTGGCCGTCGAGTCTTATGACGACCGCGTCGACCCAGTGGGCGCATGCGTCGGCATGAAGGGGTCGCGCATCCACAGCATCGTCCGTGAATTGCGCAACGAAAACATCGACGTCATCAACTACACGGCCAATGAGGAACTCCTCGTGCAACGTGCGTTGAGCCCAGCCAAAATCACGAGCATGGCGCTGCACGCTGACACAGGCAAGGCCGAGGTGTACCTCAAGCCTGATCAGGTGAGCTTGGCCATCGGCAAGGGCGGCAACAACATCAAGTTGGCCGGATTGCTGACGGGCTACGACATCGACGTCTACCGCGAGGACGACGAAGTCAACGAAGACGTTGAATTGAAGGAGTTTGCAGACGAAATCGACGAGTGGATCCTCGACGAATTCGTCAAAATCGGATGTGACACGGCACGCTCGGTCTTGAACCTTGACGAGGAGGACCTCGTGAAGCGCACAGACCTTGAGGCGGAAACCATCCGTGAAGTCGTGTCCATCTTGAAAGCGGAACTCGACGCCTGAGTTATCCATAATCAGGCGCCGACAACGCGCCGCGCCGACTGCACCCACCCCAGCTCTTTCTCCCTAATTTCACACAGAATTTTCCCTACATGGCCGAATCAAACAAACCTGTACGCCTGAGCAAAGTCGCCCGCGAGTTCAACCTTGGCATGACCACCGTGGTTGAGTTTTTGGCGTCCAAAGGCATCGAGGTCGAGGCCAAGCCCAACACGAAGCTCGACCCCGAGACCTATGCGCTCGTGCGGTCCAACTTCCAAGGTGACAAGGAAATCAAGGAAAAGGCCCAGGCCACTTCTGCCACGATTCAGGAACGCGAGAGCATCACTTTGGCAAGCGCCAAAAAGCGCGTCACTGCAAAGCAAGAGGAGGAAGAGCCGGAAATCGACTTGAGCCAGTTCCGCAAGAGCGAGGCCGCACCGGTGGTCAAGCGCACCCAACCTGCGGAGACGCCGGCAGAACCGACCCCGGAGGCGCCCCAAGCCCCAGAGGAGCCTGCGCCAGCAAAGGAGGCGGAAGCGGCATCTGAAGCAGAGCCCAACACGGAAGCGCCTGCCATGGAAGGCCCCAAAGTGGTAGGCAAAGTCGATCTCGACGCACTCAAGCCGAAGAAGACCCCCAAAAAGGCCGCTGCGACGAAGAAGGAGGAAAAGCCTGAGGCTGAAACGCCCCAAACGGCGGTTGCACCTGAAGCCAAAACAGAAGCTCCCAAGCAAGAAAAGCCAGAAGCACCCAAGCAGCCGGAAGTCGTCCGCGCCAAAGCGGAAAAGCTCTCAGGACCCACTGTGGTGGGCAAGATTGAGCTTCCTGTGGAGCGCAAAAAGACGTCCTCGAAGCCTGGGGAAGATGGCAAGCGCAAGCGCGTTCGGGTCAAGAAAGTGGATGTGTCCAAGGCAGGCGGCGCCGGCAACCGCGACACGCGAGGCCGTGGCCGACGCGCCAACGAACCCAAGAAAGAGGTCAGCAAGGAAGACATCCAAAAGGAAATTCGAGCCACCCTTGCCAGAATGGGGGGAGGCAAGAAGTCCAAATCCTCCAAGCTTCGCCGCCAAAAGCGGGACGCCATCCAACAGCGCCAAGACGAAAGCAACCTGCAATCGCAGCTTGAAGAAAGCATCTTGAAGTTGACCGAATTCGTCACCGTGGCTGAATTGGCCACGATGATGGAACGTGGGGTCAACGACATCATCTCTGCGTGCATGACGCTGGGCATCATGGTGTCGATCAACCAACGTTTGGACTCAGAAACCATCACCATCATTGCCGAAGAGTTTGGCTTTGAAGTGGAGTTTGTGAGTGCGGAAGTGGAGGAGGCCATTGTGGTGGAAGAAGACACTGATGACGATTTGATCTCACGTCCGCCCATTGTGACGGTCATGGGTCACGTCGACCACGGCAAGACATCGCTGCTCGACTTTGTGCGCAAAGCCAATGTCATTGCGGGAGAGGCTGGAGGCATCACCCAACACATCGGTGCCTACGCCGTGGAGCTGGACGGTGGCAAGAAGATGACGTTCCTGGATACGCCTGGTCACGAGGCCTTCACGGCGATGCGTGCGCGCGGCGCCCAGGTGACGGACTTGGCCATCATTGTGGTTGCCGCGGACGACCGCGTCATGCCGCAGACCAAGGAAGCCATCAACCACGCCCAGGCGGCAGAAATCCCCATGATTTTTGCCATCAACAAGGTCGATCGAGACACAGCCAACCCCGACCGCATCAAGCAAGAGCTGGCGGAGCTGAACATCCTCGTGGAGGATTGGGGAGGCAAGTACCAGTGCCAAGAGATCTCGGCCAAGTTTGGCACCAACATCGACGAGCTCCTCGAGAAAGTTCTCCTGGAGGCAGAGATGCTCGATTTGAAGGCCAACCCTGAGAAGCGGGCCTTGGGAACGGTGGTGGAAAGCAGCTTGGACAAGGGCCGTGGGTACGTCACCAATGTGCTTGTTGAGGCGGGCACGCTCCATGTGGGAGACGCCATGCTTGCAGGGCAATTCAGTGGTCGTGTCAAGGCCATGTTCAACGAACGCGGACAACGCGTCGAAGAAGCAGGTCCAGCGACGCCTGTGTCCGTGCTCGGCTTTGACGGCGCACCCAACGCAGGGGACAAGTTCAACGTCTTTGAGGACGAGAAGGACGCCCGCGCCATTGCGACCAAGCGTCAACAACTTCAACGCGAGCAGGGTGTCCGCACCCAGCGCACAGTCACGCTTGAGGAATTGGGCCGACGCATCGAAGTGGGTGAATTCAAGGAATTGAACCTCATCATCAAAGGTGACGTGGACGGTTCGATTGAAGCCTTGAGCGATTCGTTGCAGAAACTCACCACGGAAAAGGTTCAAGTCAACATCATCCACAAAGCGGTGGGCCAAGTTTCGGACTCAGACGTCTTGTTGGCTTCCGCTTCGAACGCCATCATCATCGGCTTCCAGGTTCGTCCTTCAGCGTCCGCGCGCAAATTGGCGGAGCAAGAGGAAATCCAAATCAAGCTTTACTCCATCATCTACAAGGCGATCGAGGAAATGCGGGATGCCATGGAGGGCTTGTTGAGTGCCAAAATCGAGGAGAGCATTGTGGGTGCTGCGGAAATCCGGGAGACCTTCAAGATTTCGAAAGTGGGCACCATTGCGGGTTGCTTCGTGACCGAGGGCAAAATCTTGCGCTCCAGCAAGGTCCGTGTCATCCGCGAAGGCGTGGTCGTGTACACGGGTGAGCTCGGGTCTCTCAAGCGTTTCAAAGACGACGCGAAGGAGGTGGCCAAAGGCTTTGAATGCGGTCTCAACATCGCACGCTTCAACGACATCAAGGTCGGAGATGTGGTCGAGGCTTACGAAGAAGTGGAAGTGAAGCAGACGCTCGAGGATTGATTCCACCTTTCATGAAACCAACAAAAAAGGGGCTTCTCGGCCCCTTTTTTTGTTGGTCAAAAAGACCAGGCCACTCATCTGATTCAACGCAGTGCAGGCAGGTCGATGGCACTGGGAATGACGAGGGCATGTTTCCAAGAACCGACATGTCCGTCGCGCAGGGCCCGCTGGGCACTCCACATGTCGCGGTAGTTCCCGACTGTGACCGCATAATTGGGCGTGATGGGCATGAGTTGGCATGCTTCGTTGGGGTGGTCCCGGCGAAAAGCAGCCCGGACTGCACGCGCTTCTTGAAGGTCTCCGAAGTAGATCTGGATGCGGTAGCCTTGAAGGGGCTTGGGGTCGGCCTTGTCGAGACTGTCGAGCGACGCGAGGCCTGCGGGCAACGTCCAGCCAAACGTGGCTGGCTCGGCACTTCTCACAACGGGGATCGCCAGAGAGTCCACCGTCACACCGGCATTCTCTGACGAGATCAACGTTGCAGACTCTGAAAAAGGCGTCACCACAGCGTCGTTCGGGGCCACCGAGGGTGATTCCTCTGTGGGCCGGAAGAGACCCTTCCACCACCCGCTGTTTGAGGAGGTTGTGTCGGTTTGGGCCGCCACAGGCGCAGAAATCCACGCGCTGCCAACAAAAAGAGCAAAAGACAAATGGCGTCTCATGGGGCAAATGTATTCCTCTTCTCAAGTGTCTCGAGAACGCCGCAGCGAACTTCTGTCAATTTGGGTGGTTTGTCGCGGCTTTGGTGAAGCGTGGCTGCCGGTTCATGGCCATGGAACGATTCTAAATGCCCATTGTTCATGACATTCCTGTGACGGGTGTGGTTCTGACCCTTGATTTGGCTTATTTTTGCGACCAAATTGAGAGGGTACTCAATCGACATGCGACACACGAAAACACTGCGTGCACGGCTCTTGAAGGGTGCGGCACGCGTCTTTACCATCGCCGCCTTGCTAGGGGCGCAGGGTCTTTCTGCGCAATCCATTTGGGAAGGAGGGGATGTTGAGAACGGCCAAGGGTTGTTCAATGCCAACTGTGCTTCTTGTCACCTCGTGACGGACGGCGTGCTTGCGGCCCCTGGGCTTGCGGGCATTGCAGACCGTTGGGGGTCGTCAGATGAGCTGCTTGTTCAGTGGATCCAAAATCCACAGGGTGCAGCTGCTACGGGCGACGGGTACATCAAATCATTGGTGGAACGCTACGTAGGCACGTATGGATGGATGAGCGCGCAAGCCGTGTCTGCGGACGACGTTCGAGACATCATGGCTTACGTGCAGAATCCCCCCGACGTGGCGGCCACTGCGAGCACCGACAGCGGCTGCATCAACATCGACGAAATGCCCATGGAGGAGGAGAGCGACAGCAGCACGCTGTGGTTTGTCATTCTTCTGGTCATGTTCCTCTTGATTGCCATGAGCGCTTCGGGCGTCAACCGCCAGTTGACGAACACCCTCCGAGAGCGTGACGGCCAAGGCCAATTGGAAGACAGCAGCTACCTCACCCGCCTTCGCGGATGGGCATGGAACAACATGGTCTTCGTGAGCATTTTGGGCGTCTTCGTGGTGGCATTCGGCGTGGTCAAAGGCTACCAAGGTTTGATGGGCGTGGGCGTCTACGAGGGGTACTTGCCCGAGCAGCCGGTGAAATTCATCCACTCTGTGCACGTTTGTGAAAACGAAGTGGATTGCAAATACTGCCACCACAGTGCGTACGAATCCAAGCACGCGGGCATCCCCAGCACCAACGTTTGCATGAACTGCCACAAGGCGGTCAAGGAGGGCTCTCGCTACGGGGAGGTCGAGATTGGCAAGATTTACGCTGCCATTGGGTTTGACCCGGAGACCGGCACCTACGTGGACGGCGAAGGCAACAACGGCTACGCGGCACCCCAAGCCAGCTTCGGCGGCGAACCCATCAAGTGGAACAAGGTGCACAACTTGCCTGACCACGTGTACTTCAGCCACCAGCAGCACGTGGTGGTCGGCGGCCTTCAGTGCCAAAACTGCCACGGCGACGTGGAAACCTGGAGCGCGGGTCGCATCGCCTCTGTGGATCACATCAACACTTTGGTGGACAAGTACCCAGGGCTGATTGAACTCAGCAAGCCCACCCTCACCATGGGATGGTGCATTGAGTGCCACAACAAAGCGTCCATCGACCTCGCGAGCAGCGAGTACTACGAGGAGATGCACAACCGCATGAAAGACGATGTGCGCGGCAACGAAGAGTTGCGCCGCATTTTGGAAGATGACAAAATCACGGTCAAGGAACTCGGGGGCTGGGAATGCTCCAAGTGCCACTACTGATCCCCAGACCTAGAACCCGATTGATTCGATAGACATGGCGAACACCAAACGCTACTGGACCGGACTCGATGACCTTCACCAAACGGAGGCGTTCCAAACGCTTCAAGGTCAGGAGTTCCCCCAACACGAGACCGTTGACGAGATGCTCGGCAACGAAGAACTCACCTCTTCCACGACAGGGCGTCGTGACTTCTTGAAGTTCATGGGCTTCTCGCTCGCGGCAGCCACCTTGGCGGCCTGTGAGACGCCTGTGGTGAAGTCCATTCCCTACGTGAACAAGCCCGCGGATGTCACTCCGGGGGTGGCCAACCACTACGCGTCCACCTACTACAACGGCCACGACTACGTGAACGTGATGGTGAAGACACGCGAAGGCCGCCCGATTTTCATCAAGAGCAACAAAGACACCGGTGTGGGTCACGCCAACGTCCGGGTCAACGCATCTGTGATGGGCCTCTACGACAGCGCACGATTGCAAGGACCGCACCTCTCCGGTGCAGGTTCGAACTGGCAGGTACTCGACGCTGAGGTGGGCAAGGCGATGACGGGGTCAGGCCGCAAAGTGGTATTGACCCACACCGTGTTGAGCCCTTCTTTGCAGCGCGCCATTGACATGTTCTGCGGTGCGCACGGGGCCGAGCACGTCCAGGTCGATGCGGTAAGCCACAGCGCCCTGCGCACTGCGGCCAAGCAGCACACTGGTTCCGATTCATTCCCCGCGTTTGATTTCGCCAAAGCCCAAACTGTCGTGACAGTTGGCGCGGACTTCCTCGGCACATGGGGTGACGCCGTGTACTACGCGTCGGAGTGGATCAAAACACGCCGCCCTGAGAACGGCGCCATGTCAACCCTGCACGCCTTTGAAACGGTGATGAGCTTGACTGGCACCAACGCCGATGCGCGCACCATGGTGAAGCCCTCAGAGCAGAACAAGGTGTTGGCTGCACTCCACAGCGCCATTGTGGGTGGCGCGGCTGTGACCGGCTTGAGCGACCAAGTGTCAGCAGCGGTGAATGCTGCGGCGGCCGATTTGAAGAAGGCGGGCAGCGCTGGTTTGGTCGTGGCAGGCGCCAACGACGTGGACGCACAACTCGTGGCGGCAGCCATCAATGCGGCCCTCGGCGCCGACGGCACGACCGTCAAGTACAATGGCGAAGGCCTGTTTGCGGGGGACGACGCTGCGTTTGCACAACTCGTGAAAGACATGAACGCCGGCCGCGTATCTGCGTTGGTCATGCACGGCACCAACCCTGCGTACCACGCGGCAGACAAACAAGCATTCCGCACTGGACTCGGCAAGGTCAAGTTCAGCGTGAGCACCTCAGGCATGGCCGATGAAACAGCGGCACGTTGCACGGCCATGGCCCCTGACCACCACTGGTTGGAAAACTGGATGGACCTCCGCATTGGCGGAACCCGTGTCGATTTGGCGCAGCCGACCATCCAACCCTTGTTCGACACCCGCGCAGCGGGAGAGAGCTTCATGGCATGGGCCGGTCAGCCCATGGCGTGGTACGATGTGATTCGCACCACCCACAACGCGGGGTACACCAGCGACGCCATGTACAGCGACGGACAGTGGAACAGCTCCTTGCACGACGGATTCTACATGACAGGCAACGACATGCCTGCTTCTGCACCTGCCCTCGGCACCGACGTTTCTGCTTCGGTTCGTCGTTTGGCCTCTTCTACTGGAGGGAGCATGGAATTGGCCCTCTACCAAAAGCAAGCCATTGCGGCAGGCGACCAAGCCGGCAACCCCATGTTGCAGGAAACGCCTGACCCTGTGTCCAAGGTGACGTGGGACAACTACGTGACCATGGCCCGCGCCGACATGGAGGCGATGGGATTGAACACGTACATCGCACAGCGAGACAAGGCTTCTGTGGTGAAAGTGACGGTGAACGGCCAGTCGGTCGAGCTCCCCGCGTTCATGCAGCCAGGCCAAACGCCAGGCACCCTCGGCATCGCCCTCGGTTACGGCCGCGGCGACGGCGGAGAGAACATTGGCAGAGCGGCGTTTGCCACGGGTGAAAACGGCGAGCACCTTCAGACTGCAGACGGCAAGCCGATGCCGATTGGCGCCAACGTGTTTGGCTTCGCCACGGTGAAAGATGGCGTGCCTCGCTACGATGCCTTTGACGTGACCGTCGAGGTGACTGGCGCGGAGTACCCCCTCGCGGCCACCCAAATCCACAACACGGTCATGGACCGCGACAGTGTGGTGAAGGAAACGACATTCGACAGCTACCTCGCGGAAGCCAGCAAGCCCAAGGGCCAGACTTCTTGGAACAAGAACCACACCCTGACCGTCCATGAAGACGTGAATGGCGATGGCGTGATTGACGCGAGTGATGGCAAGAAGACGTCGGCATTTGACCTGTGGAAGAGCCACCCTGTGGAAGGCGTGGGTCACCGCTGGGGCATGACCATCGACCTCACGACCTGCACTGGTTGCAGCGCGTGTGTGACGGCGTGCCACATTGAAAACAACGTGCCTGTGGTGGGCAAGGACGAGGTTCGTCGCCACCGTGACATGCACTGGATGCGGATCGACCGCTACTACGCCTCAGACTGGTCGCAAGAGCGCGGCGCGGAAGAAGGCGTGGGCGTCATCTCGTCCTACACCAAGATGGAAGACCCCTCGGCGAACCCCCAAACGGTTCACATGCCGATGATGTGTCAGCACTGCAACCACGCACCTTGCGAAACGGTGTGTCCAGTGGCCGCCACGACGCACAGCAACGAGGGTCTCAACCAAATGACGTACAACCGTTGCATCGGCACGCGCTACTGCGCGAACAACTGCCCCTACAAGGTGCGTCGTTTCAACTGGTTCAACTACCAGGGTTACGCCAAGTTCCAGCACACGAACCCGTCTCAGGACAGCTTGACGCGGATGGTGTTGAACCCTGACGTGACCGTGCGTGCACGTGGAGTCATCGAGAAGTGCAGCATGTGCGTGCAGCGCATCCAAGATGGCAAGCTCACTGCGAAGAAGGCCGGCGCCCCCATTGTGGATGGCGCGGTCCAAACCGCATGCGCCGAAGCGTGCCCAACCAACGCCATTGTGTTTGGCGACCTCAACGACACCGCGTCCGAGGTCAAGTCCAACTCCAAGAACAACCGTTCCTACCACGCCTTGGAAGAGGTGGGCATCCAGCCCAACATCTTCTACATGACGAAGGTGCGGAACACTGAATCAAACGAAGCCTGATCCCCTCGTCATGCAGAGAGAAGCAGCCATTCGCGAGCCCCTGATTCTGGGGCACAAGACCTACAAGGACATCACCGATGACGTTGTGGGGCCGATCATGGGTCCAGCCCCCTTGGGATGGAAAATCATGATCACCATTTCAAGCCTCATCGCCGTGTATGGCGTGGGGTGCATTTTGTACCTCCTCAGCACGGGCATCGGCACGTGGGGATTGAACAAGACCGTCGATTGGGCTTGGGACATCACCAACTTCGTGTGGTGGGTCGGCATCGGCCACGCGGGAACGTTGATTTCTGCGGTGCTCTTGCTCTTCCGCCAAAAGTGGCGCATGGCCATCAACCGCTCTGCGGAAGCCATGACCATCTTCGCCGTCATCATGGCTGCGGTGTTCCCCGGCATTCACATGGGACGGATTTGGGTGAGCTACTGGGTGCTTCCGTTGCCCAACCAGTTTGGGTCATTGTGGGTGAACTTCAACAGCCCGCTGCTCTGGGACGTGTTCGCGATCTCGACCTACTTCTCGGTGTCGCTTGTGTTCTGGTACATCGGCTTGATTCCGGACTTCGCGACCATTCGCGACCGCATGACCAAGCCGCTTCCCAAGAAGATTTACAGCATCCTCGCCTTCGGTTGGAGCGGTCGTGCGAAGCACTGGACACGTTTTGAAGAGGTGAGCTTGGTGCTTGCGGGAATCGCCACGCCACTTGTGTTCTCGGTGCACTCCATCGTCTCGATGGACTTTGCAACCTCGGTCATTCCTGGGTGGCACACCACAATTTTCCCTCCCTACTTCGTGTCAGGGGCGGTTTTCTCAGGATTTGCCATGGTGCAGACGCTGCTCCTCATCATGCGCAAAGGCATGAACCTCGAGAACTACATCCACGTCAAGCATGTGGAGTACATGAACATCGTCATCATTGTGACCGGATCCATTGTGGGTGTGGCCTACTTGACGGAGCTGTTCATCTCGTGGTACAGCGGGGTGGAGTATGAGAGCTACGCCTTCATCAACCGTTTCAGCGGTCCGTACAGCTGGGCGTACTGGATCATGATGACATGCAATGTGATCAGTCCTCAGCTTTTCTGGTTCAAGAAGATTCGTCGCAGCCTCATCGCCACGTTTGCCCTTTCCATTGTGGTGAACATCGGCATGTGGTTTGAGCGCTATGTGATCATCGTGACGTCGCTCCACCGCGATTATCTCCCATCGAGCTGGGGTGAATTCCACGCGACCAGCATTGACATCGGCATTTTCATTGGCACCATCGGCATCTTCTTGACGCTCTTCCTCGGGTTTGCACGCTTCTTCCCTGTGCTCGCGTTGAACGAACTCAAGACCATTTTGAAGTCGAGCGGTGAGTCTTACAAAAACGAGCAGGCCAAATGAGCAAGATCTTCCACGTCATGTACGACGACGACGCCAAGGTGATGACCGCGGCGGGCAAACTCGTCGGTCAAGGCATCCGAGTGAAGGATGTGTATTCGCCGTTTCCCATTCACGGAATCGACCCCGTGATTGGAATCAAGCGGACCCGTTTGGCCATTTGTTCATTCATGTACGCCATGACAGGCACGTCTCTGGCGTTGCTCGGCATGTGGTACTTCATGATCCAGGACTGGCCGATGAACATCGGGGGAAAGCCAAGCTTCACGCTGCTTGAGAACGTGACGGCATTCATTCCCGTGACGTTCGAATTCTCGGTGTTGTGCGGTGCCCACGGCATGGCCATCACCTACCTCCTTCGGAACGGAACGTTGCCAGGCATGCCCGCCTCCAACCCCGATCCCCGCACCACGGACGACAAGTTTGTGGTGGAAATCACCACCGACAACAACAGCATGTCTGCCGAGGAGCTCGAAGCAGCCATCCGCGCGACAGACTTGCTTGAACTCAGCATCAAAGACGCCTGAATCATGTCAAAGCGTTGGAACATCGTCGCCCCAGTTGCAGCCGTGATGGCTGTGCTGACAGGGTGCGTCACGGACCCCAACAGTCCGGGACTTGAATACATGCCAGACATGTACCGCTCTCCTGCTGTGGAGGCGTACGTGGACTACGGAATGGATCCCTATTACGTCACGGAGAAAGTGGCTTCTGCACAGCGAAACACGGCCAGTGCGCGCGTTCCTGTGGCGGGCACCATTGCCTATGTGGGGGAGAACAAGGCGTTTGGACTTCCTTACGCGTACCCCAACACCCCCGAGGGGTATGAGGCTGCGGGTGCCGGATTGGTGAGTCCGTTGACGACGACCAAGGCCCACATTGAAAAGGGCATGGAGATCTACACCCAAATGTGCAGCCAATGCCACGGAGAAGAAGGCAAGGGCGACGGGGCGTTGTCACGCAACGGTCACATCGCGGGGATTCCCTCGTACTCGGACAAGTTGAAGGACCTCCCTGTGGGCAAGATGTACCACACCTTGACCTACGGAAAAGGCTTGATGGGCTCACACGCCTCTCAATTGTCCCAAAAGGACCGCTGGCTCGTGATTGAGTACATCAAGGTGCTCCAGCAGGGCGGTGAAATGCCCGAGTTTGACGAGGCAGGAAATGTGGTTGAATCGGCGGCAGACGGCGCCATGGCAATGAACAACTGATCATGGAATTCAAGTTCGAAGGACGTTTGAAGCTTGTCACCCAAGTCTTGATGGCCGTGGGTGTGATTGCCCTTGTGGGTGGCTTCTTGACCGATCACAGTGACCATCACCAGCGGTTTTGGGCCAACCTGTTGATCAATGGATTTTTCTACTTCACGATGGCCTTGGCTGCCCTGTTCTTCTATGCGTTGCAGTACGCCACGGAGAGCGGTTGGTCTGCTGTGTTGAAGCGCTGGTTTGAGGCACTTTGGGGTTTCTTGCCTTGGGGTGCTGCGGTCATCGTCATCGTGTTGGTGGCAGGCAAGTTGCACCTTCACCACCTCTACCACTGGATGGATCACTCTCTGTACCACGAGTACATGGTGGAACACGGAGACCACATGCACTACGTGGACGAGATGGAAGAGGGCGCGGTGTTGAACCCCAACTACGACCACGTGATTGCGGGCAAGGCAGCGTACTTCGCAGACTGGTTCTTCTGGTTGCGCACCGCCGTGTACATCGGCACCTTCTTGGTGTTCGCCCGCTTGTTCCGCAAGTGGTCTTTGCAAGAGGACGAGGCGCCCAACCTGGATTTGCACTACAAGCAGTACCGTCGTGGGGCGTTGTTCTTGGTGTTTTTCGCCGTGTTCAGCTCCACTTTGGCGTGGGACTGGATCATGTCCATCGACACCCACTGGTTCAGCACCTTGTTTGGGTGGTACGTCTTCAGCGGGATGTGGGTCAGCTTCATGATCTTCACCAACCTCTCGATGCTTTGGTTGCGCAGCAAGGGATACTTCCAAGAAGTCAACGAAAGCCACATGCACGATTTGGGCAAGTGGATGTTTGCCATTTCCATGTTGTGGAGCTACCTCTGGTTGAGCCAGTTCTTGCTCATTTGGTACTCCAACATTCCTGAGGAAGTGACGTACTACATGAGCCGTGTGTTGGGCGATTACAAAGTGCCGTTCATGCTGATGTTCTTCATCAACTTCGCGGTGCCGTTTTACACTTTGATTGCCCGTGATGCCAAGCGCAACCCGCGCTTCGTCATTCCTGTGGGCATCCTCATCTTCATCGCTCACTTTGTGGACGTGTACCTGCTCGTCATTCCAGGGACAATGTTTGACCATAATCATTTTGGTTTCTTTGAAGTGGGATTGTTCCTCGGATTCTTGGGGCTCTTCATGAACCGCACGTTTGCCACCTTGGCGAAGGCGCCGCTCATCAGCAAGAACCACCCCATGCTCCAGGAAAGCATCGAACTCCATTACTGACACTGACAACGGACGAATCTCATGAAACTCATTACGCTTCTCGTCGTCATTGCAGGGGTCATCGCCCTTGCACAATTGGCCAAAGTCGGTCAATTGACTTCCCTCATCCGCAACAAACGCGAGGAGGAGATCAGCGCAGCTGACACCCGTTTGAATGGGGGGTTGTTCGTCGCCTTTATGGTGGCGTTCTACGCGTCGTTCATTTGGTTGATCATCCGCTATGGCGATTACAATCCGCCTGCCGCCTCGGCCCATGGCGATGCTTATGACACGTTGATGAACTTCAACTTGTACATCATCATGGCGGTGTTCTTTGTGGTGAACACGGTGTTGTTCTTGTTCGCGAACAAGTACCGCCAGGTGGCAGGTCGCAAAGCCAAGTTCTTCGCACACGACAACCGCCTTGAGCTCATCTGGACCGTCATTCCTTCCATTGTTCTCGCGGTCATCATCATTTACGGTCTCCGCACTTGGAACGAGATGACAGGCGATGCCTCTGAAGATGCCCTTCGCGTGGAAGTCTACTCCAAGCAATTCGACTGGACGGCTCGTTACCCCGGTGCCGACGGCGAGTTTGGTTTGGCGAACTACAACCTCATCACGCCCACAAATCCACTCGGCATTGTGACAGCGGATGGTGTGGGAGGTGCGCTGGAAGAAATCGAAGCCCAAATCGCGGCCCTCGAATCTGAATTGGCCCACGAGCGCGGTACGCTGCTTGCCCAGATTGAAGAGGTGGAAGCGGAGTTGCATGCTTCGCACGACCACGGCGACCATGGTGACCACGGTGACCACGGACAAGATGACCATCACGGTTTGTCTGCCGAGCGCAAGGCCATGTTGGAAGCTCGCCTTCACGACCTTGAGCACATGCTCGAAGGGCCTGATGTCGTGGTGCTCTCAAGCGCGGCCGCAGAGGCCAAAGCAGACAAGATTCACCGATTGAAGCGCCACCGCCAGCGCATCATGGAAGTGAAGCCCTTCGATTACGAGGGGGGCGTGGCTGCATGGGAAGCGGGCGCAGACGACAAGATCATGAAGGGCGAATTCCACCTTCCTGTGGGTCGTGAAGTGGAATTTGTGTTCCGCTCACGGGATGTCATTCACAGCGCTTACATGCCTCACTTCCGTGCCCAAATGAACACGGTTCCTGGTGTGCCTACGCGCTTCAAAATGACCCCGACCATCACGACGGACAGCATGCGCACGTTGTTGGACGACCCAGACTTCAACTACATCCTCCTCTGCAACAAAGTGTGCGGTGCCGCCCACTTCAACATGCAGATGAATGTGGTTGTGGAAAGCGAAGAATCGTACAATGCCTGGATTGAATCGCAAGAAGAATTTTTGGCTGACAAGGAAGTGGCAACGGAATCTGACGCTCGTGCAGAGGCTGCCAACATTGAGAACAACGAATCTGCAACCCTCTGATCATGGCTGGACACGCACATCACGAAGAGAGCTTCATTTCGAAGTACATCTTCTCCCACGATCACAAGATGATCTCCAAGCAGTTCTTGGTGACTGCGGTATTTATGGGCATCATCGCGGTGATGCTCTCGGTTTTCTTCCGCCTCCAGTTGGGATGGCCGGGAGAGAGCTTCGCCATTCTTGAAACCTTCTTGGGCAAGTGGGCACCGGGCGGAGTGTTGGACCGCAACGCGTACCTCGCGCTGGTGACCATTCACGGCACCATCATGGTCTTCTTCGTGTTGACTGGCGGGTTGTCGGGCACTTTCTCCAATCTGTTGATTCCACTCCAAATCGGCGCACGTGACATGGCCTCAGGCTTCATGAACATGCTGAGCTACTGGTTCTTTGCCGTGTCAAGCGTGATCATGATCTTCTCTCTGTTTGTCGAGGGTGGCGCGGCTTCAGGTGGATGGACGGTGTACCCGCCATTGAGTGCATTGCCACAAGCGATGCCCGGCTCCGGCATGGGCATGACCTTGTGGTTGATTTCCATGACGCTGTTTGTGGTGAGCTCGCTCTTGGGTGGGTTGAATTACATCGTGACCGTGATCAACCTTCGGACCAAAGGCATGAGCATGACGCGTCTGCCGTTGACGATTTGGGCGTTCTTAATCACTGCGGTGTTGGGCGTGTTGTCCTTCCCTGTCTTGGTTTCTGCGGTGGTGCTGCTTCTCATGGACCGTTCCATGGGCACGGCCTTCTACCTGAGCGACATCTTCATCGGTGGAGAAGCACTTGACGTGACCGGTGGCAGCCCCATCCTGTACCAGCACTTGTTCTGGTTCTTGGGTCACCCTGAGGTGTACATCGTGTTGCTCCCTGCCTTGGGCATCAGCTCGGAGGTGATTGCCACGAACTCACGGAAGCCCATCTTCGGCTACAAGGCCATGATCGGGTCGATCCTCGGCATCGGTTTCTTGAGCTTCATCGTGTGGGGTCACCACATGTTTGTGACGGGCATGAACCCCTTCTTGGGTTCTGTGTTTGTGTTCACCACGCTCTTGATCGCCATTCCTTCAGCGGTGAAGGCTTTCAACTACATCACGACGTTGTGGCAGGGCAACCTGCGTTTCACCCCCGCCATGCTCTTCAGCATTGGTTTGGTCAGCACGTTTGTGACGGGTGGTTTGACAGGCATCATCCTCGCCGATTCCGCGTTGGATGTGAAGGTGCACGACACCTACTTCGTGGTGGCGCACTTCCACATCGTGATGGGCATGAGTGCCATCTTCGGCATGTTGGCGGGCATCTACCACTGGTACCCCAAGATGTTTGGCCGCATGATGAACACCAAACTTGGATACGTTCACTTCTGGACCACGTTGGTGGCTGGGTATGGGGTGTTCTTCCCCATGCACTTCGTGGGTCTCGCGGGAGCGCCACGTCGTTACTATGACTACAGCAACTTTGAGTACCTCGACTTTGTGATGGATCTCCAGCCGATCATTTCCACGTTTGCCATCATTGGCGCCGTGGGACAGCTTCCATTCCTGTGGAACTTCTTCTACAGCATGTTCCGTGGCCAAGTGGCCGTGGAAAACCCATGGAAGGCCAACACGTTGGAGTGGACCACACCTGTCGAGCACGTGCACGGCAACTGGCCTGGGGCCCTTCCAGAGGTTCACCGTTGGGCGTATGACTACAGCAATCCTGACTTTGACGAGGACTTCGTGCCCCAGACGGTCCCTGTGAAAGCAGGAGAGACTGCACACTAAGAGAGGGTCTAAGTTGAACGACCTTCATTGAAAAGCCTCCGCCTTGGCGGGGGCTTTTTCATGCCCGAAGGTGCTACCTTGGTCGTGATGCAACAGGACGACGATTTTGACGTACGGGGTGAGGCCGAACAGGCGTCTGATGGCGACCTCGATCGTGTCTTGAGGCCTGCGCGATTTGAGGACTTCACCGGACAGCGCGCGGCCATGGACAACCTTCAGGTGTTTGTGATGGCGGCGAAGCAACGTGGCGAGGCCTTGGATCACGTGCTGTTGCACGGCCCCCCGGGGTTGGGCAAGACCACGTTGGCGAACATTGTGGCGAATGAGATGGGGGTGGCCATTCGGACCACGTCAGGACCTGTTTTGGACAAGCCCGGCGACCTTGCGGGGTTGCTGACCAGTTTGGAACCCAACGACGTGTTGTTCATCGATGAGATACATCGCCTTTCTCCCATCGTGGAGGAATACCTTTACAGTGCGATGGAGGATTACCGCATTGACTTGGTGATTGACACCGGACCCAATGCACGCACCGTCCAAATCGATTTGCACCCCTTTACCCTTGTAGGCGCCACGACCCGGTCGGGGTTGTTGACGGCGCCGTTGCGCGCGCGCTTTGGCATCAACCTGCGGTTGCAGTACTACGATGCGAAAACGTTGACGGACATCGTGGAACGTTCGGCGAGCATTCTGGACATGGAAATTGAGGGCGCTGCATCTTACGAGATCGCGTCTCGGAGCCGGGGCACCCCGCGCATCAGCAACGCCTTGCTTCGTCGCGTGCGTGACTTTGCGCAGGTCAAGGGCTCCGGCCGAATTGATTCCGAAGTGACGGCCTACGCCCTCGACGCGCTGCAAGTGGACAAAAAGGGCCTCGACGAGATGGACAACCGCATCTTATCGGCCATCATTGACAAATTCAAGGGTGGCCCGGTGGGTGCCAGCACGCTGGCCACGGCCATTGGAGAAAATGCCGGAACGTTGGAGGAGGTGTACGAGCCCTACCTCATTCAAGAAGGGCTGCTCGTGCGAACCCCACGCGGACGACAAGCGACGCCCGCGGCGTACACCCATTTGGGACGAACCCCATCCGCGGGGTCAGGAGACTTGTTCGACGCCTGAGCCATGGCCAAATCCAAGCACGTGGCTTCGGAACGTGCGGCGTGGATCAAGCGCCGGGCGCAAGAATTGGGCTTCACGTCGGTGGGCATTTCCGTGGCCCGAGAATTGACAGAGGAGGCGCCGCGCCTCGAAACGTGGTTGAAAGAGGGGATGCACGGCGACATGGCCTACATGGAGGGCCACTTTGACAAGCGTCTCGACCCACGGAAACTCTTGCCGGGGACCAAATCGGTGGTCAGCCTGCTGTTCAACTACCACAACCCCCAAGGGCAGTCCGATTCGGAGGCCCCAAAGATTGCCCAGTACGCGTACGGAGAGGACTACCACTTCGTCCTGAAGTGGAAGTTGAAAGAACTCTTGAAATGGATGCGTGCCGAATGGGGGGATGTCGGCGGACGCGTGTATGTAGACAGTGCGCCCATCTTGGAGCGGGCGTGGGCGGAGCGTTCGGGTTTGGGGTGGATTGGAAAGCACAGCTTGCTGCTCAACAAACACGCAGGCAGCTACTTCTTCCTTGCGGAGATGATGCTCGATCTGGAGCTCGAGCCCGATGCGCCGGTCACGGACCATTGTGGGACCTGCACGCGCTGCATCGATGCCTGTCCCACCGACGCCATCATCAAGCCCTATGTGGTGGACGGCAGCAAGTGCATCAGCTATTTCACCATTGAATTGCGCGGGGCCATTCCGGAGCCGGTGAAAGGCCAAATGGAAAACTGGATGTTTGGGTGTGACATCTGCCAGGAAGTCTGCCCCTGGAACCGCCATGCTTCGCCCACCACGGAGCCAAGGTTTTCGCCTCATCCGCGCTTGCTGGACTTGACCAAATCGGATTGGCTGGACTTGACAGAGGATGTCTTCCGCGAAGTGTTCAAGGACAGCGCGGTCAAACGGACGGGCTGGACGGGCCTTCAGCGGAACATTGCCTTTTTGGATGGGGCACAAAAAAACCCGTGACCAAGGTCACGGGCTCTTTTGCAATCGGACAAGGTTTTGTCAGTGCAAGACGATGCGTTGGACTCGTTGCATGTCGTTTTGCTGAAGGCGGACGAGGTACACGCCAGAGGCCAAACCGGCCACATTCAAAGCATGTTGCTGGACGCCGAGTCCCACAGACCATCGTTCTGAAGTTGCGATGCGGCCGTCGAGACCGAGAATGTCAGCCTCCACCACGCCTGAGAGGGTGGAGTTCCAAGATGCCCATACGGTGCCTCCCTGAGAAGGGTTGGGGTAGAGTTGCATCGCTGCAAGCGGTTGGTGCTTGACGTCTTCGAGGGTCGCCACACTGCTGCCTTCTCCACCGTCAAACACGGCAATGGAGAAACCGTCCTGAATGCCTGTCCACCAACCGAGAGAGTCCACGGACAGGGTTTGGCAGAAGGTGGTGCTGCAGCTGTCTTCGTCGTTGGAAACCGTCAAGCACAATTCGTAAGGCCCGTCGGTTTCGTAGGTCCAGGTGGGGAAGGGGTCGGTGCTGGTTCCTTCGTCGCCAAAGCTCCACAGGTATTCGTTGTCGTCGTCGTAGTCGTACACGTAGACCCACAGCATGTTCGGCACGGGCAAGCTGTCGTTTCCAAAGGCCTGCATCACGGTGAAGGTGGCGTTGCAGTCCATTTCGGTTTCCTCCTCTTCCTCTTCCTCTTCCTCTTCCTCGTCGTCCTCCCACTCCCATTCCACGTCGTCCAACCATGCATCCACGTCGAGGCAGGCTGCGGTGTCCCCTTCGAGGCATGCGTTCAAGGATTCGAGAAGGCCA
>CBFHRO010000011.1:0-42592 GCA_965658245.1 uncultured Flavobacteriales bacterium | reverse complement strand
GGTTTGCGCTCAGGTCCAAGCGTCCAACGCCGCCCGAAAAGTGTTGGCATGGGCTTGGACCACGGTGTTGACTTGCGGTGAATAGCCGCCACCCATCGCGCACACCACGGGAATGTCCCATGTCGCACATCGATCAAACACCATGCGATCCCGAGCCATGCACCCTTCGAGGCTCAGTCCCAATTTGCCCAATTTGTCGGAGGCCAGGACGTCTACGCCGCATTGGTACATGACCAAATCGGGGCGCATGCCTTCCTCGGGAATCAGGGATTCCAAATGGGATTGCAATCGCGGCAGATAGACGTCATCGGGGGTCCCATCGGCCAGCGCTTCGTCGACGTCGCTGACTTCCTTGTGCATGGGGTAATTTGACGCTCCGTGCATGGAAAAGGTCGTCACACGGGTTTCGTTGGCCAACATGACGGCACTGCCGTTGCCTTGATGCACGTCGCAATCCACAATCAAGATCTGTTCAACCTTGGATTCGCGCAGCAGCCATTTGGACGCGAGCGCGAAGTCGTTGAGGATGCAAAAGCCCTCGGCACGATCGGCGTATGCATGGTGGGTCCCGCCGGCGATGTTCATGGCCACGGCGCCGGATGAAAGGGCCTTCACCGCACAGTCCAAGGTGCCTTGCATGATGACGCGTTCCCGCGCCACCATGGCAGAAGACCATGGAAATCCACTGCGCCGTTCCTCTTGACGCGTCCACTCGCCGTTCAGGGTTCGCTGCCAGTAGTCAGGATCGTGTGCCAAGAGGATGGTCTCTTCGGGCATGGTGGCCGGTTCGAAGAAGTCCGAAGGAGAGACGATGCCTTCGTGCAGGATTTGGTCTTTGAGGAGGGCATACTTCTCCATGGGGAAGCGGTGGCCCTCAGGAACCTCCAAAACATAGCACGGGGCGTAGGCAATGTCCATTCCTGACGTAATCTTGAAGTGCGACCGAATGTTCGGTGGCGTGCAAATGTCGAATGGAATGAGTGCAACTCAAGACAACCCCTCCCGCAAGGAGTCTTCGTCCTCGTCGCCCGATTTTGTGGCGTGGTGGAAGGACACGGTGGCCTTGCTGCGTCCCCACGTGTTGGACCGATTGCGCATTGTGGATTTGGCGGATCCCACCCAAACCATGGAGGGCATCGAGCGCGACACGGAATTCCGTGGATTCAACGTGTGGATTTTGGTGTTCAGCATCGTGATTGCGTCCATTGGCTTGAACGTGAACTCCACGGCCGTGGTGATCGGCGCCATGTTGATTTCCCCGCTGATGGGGCCCATCATGGGGGTGGGGTTGGGCGTGGGGGTGAACAACCTCGATTTGGTGAGGCGGTCCTTGGGCAATTTGGGCGTCGCCACAGGCATTGCCATCCTGTCGTCTGCGCTGTACTTTTTGATCAGCCCAATCAATGAGGCCGGAAGCGAATTGTTGTCCCGCACCACCCCGACGTTTTTGGATGTGATGGTGGCATTTTTTGGGGGACTCACGGGGATTTTGGCTGGATCGCGGAAGGAAAAAAGCAACGTCATTCCTGGCGTGGCCATCGCCACGGCATTGATGCCTCCCTTGTGCACGGCAGGATATGGACTTGCGCACCTCGACGCGGGATATTTTTTCGGTGCCATGTACCTTTTCCTGATCAACACCATGTTGATCGCCACCTCCACCACGCTGGTGGTGAGGTACCTGCGTTTTCCCATTGCCCAACCGCTGGACGCGGCCAAAGAGCAGAAGTACAAGCGCTATTTCACCTTGGGTTTGCTGGCCTTGGTGCTTCCCTCAGCGTTCATTTTGTACAACACTGTGAGTCGGTCTGTGACCACGTCAAAAATCCAAGGATTTGTCACAGAAACGGTGGCCTATCCAGGGACGGAGGTGGTGAAGCGCGAGGTGGAATTTGTGGAAGGGCGTCCCGTCGCCCATGTGGTGCTGTTGGGGGCAACTGTGCCCCTGGACGTGATCGCCCAATGGTCAGCCAAGCTCGAAGAGTGCATGCCGGAAGCCTCGTTGGAGCTCGTTCAAAACGAGGGCCCTTCAGGTCTTGAAGATTTGCAGCGCATGGTCAACCTCTACGCCGAGGGCCAAACCACCTTGTCCCTCCGCGATGCCGAATTGGTCAATCTCAGGTCAGCCATGTCGGACATGCAAAGACAAGAGTTGCCGGCTTCGCTTCCCGAAGAAATTTTGACGCAAGACCCCGCGATCGTGTCGGTGGAGGTGGCAAATCGACGCCAGGTTAAGCGGGGGGGAGGCGAGGTCTTGGTTCCCTGGATCCTGGTGACCCACCTCATGCAAGACTCCACCGATTCAGCGGCGGTTGCGGCGCTGGAACAGCAGTTGGGCGCGTGGTTGATGCTGCGGTTGGACACCGACACCTTGTCGCTGGACCTGGAGGTCAAACGGCCTTGACGTGGGGATTCAGGCCGGGGAGGACAGGCGTCGTTGTACAGCCTGGGCAAGCAAATCCGCGGCGGCCGGGTGGAAGCGAAACCACAATTCAGGTTCCACAAGTTCGAGTTCTGAAAGCAACCCTTGTCCTTGCGCGTCACGCATCAAATCCACCCGTGCGTACAGCGGCGCCTCCCATCCTTGGGATTCGCAATGGCGAATGCATTTGGACATGATGTCCTGGGCAAGCGCCATGTCTTCTGAGGTGACTTCCACTTGTTGAACGGTGCCTCCGTGGTCGTCCTGCACGCGAAAGTCCCCGGGTTTGGCACATTTGAGCACACCATGTGTCACTTGGCCATCGATCCAAATCAGCGAGGTTTCCCCTGATGTCACGACCTCGGGAAGAAAGGGCTGCACGAGCATGTCTTGTTTGGAGACGAGCGCATGCCAAAGGGAATCGATGTCCATGGAGCCCGGCGGCGCAGGAGACAACGCGTCGACCCCACCTGACTGTGTGATCCGGTAGGTATCGACGGCGGCACCGGCCACCGCAGGCTTGATCACGACCTCGGACCATCCCCTGCGCGTCATCCATTCGAACAAGGAAAGGTGCTCTCCCTGACCGACATAAGCGGTGGGTACGACGCCCACGCCTTGCCGTTCAAGGTCCTGCAAATAGTGCTTGTCGAGGTTCCAGTGCACGATGGGGGCGGCATTGAAGAGTCGGGTTTGGGATCGGACCTCACGAAGCCACGGAGAAAAATCGTCCCAACGGTCGAAGTAATCCCACGTTGTGCGAAACAACGCGGCGCGCGTGGCGGACCAGTCCATGGTGTCGTCGCACCAAGCCCGTCGCTCGGCTTGAAGTCCACACCGCGCCAAAGCGGCCATCACCAGGCGGTCTTCGGTCAACACATTGTCAACGTACCCCTCGTTGGGTTCATGGGTTCCCGTGGGGTTCACGTACCGCCTGTCGGTGAGAACCACGACGTCCATGGTTCAGAAGTTCATGCCGATTCGAAACCGGACCTGTCGGAGGGATTCCACGGCGTCGGCTCCAGCGGCAACCCAATCGTTGCGGTCATTGCCGGTGAGAAAAACACTCGACCAGCTCAGGCCGGTCACCATGGCGCCGTAGCGGTACGTCACGCCCAAGGAGGCAACCCGTGGTGCTGCGGCCACGGAAACAGGGGTGAGGGTTGCAGCATCTTCAGTGGGGGCCAACAGGCCTTGGCCCCCAGACAACGCGACGGCGCGCGCCTCCAGGGATTGCTGGAGTCCCATTGTCGTTCCGAAGCTGCCCATCCACCCGAGTCCAAAGGCGAGCTCTTGCTGCGCCACAAGTTCCAGTCGCCATCCCGTCAGTGCTTCCGTGAAGACACTGTTGTTCTGGTAGCGCCATTGATCGCCGTTGTACAAATCGTCGAGGTACAGGTATTGGTCCACGAGGTCCGCATAGCGCACTTGATGCCACGAGGCAATGACGACTTCGCCGTCCGCGCGCGTGCATTCGAGGTAGGCAGGCGTGGTCGTGCGGCCCACTTGAATCCCGGCACTGAGTTGTTTCCACACGTTGCGAGACGCACCAATGCGAACGCCGCGTGGGAGGTAATTGTCGACACCGTAAACGGCATTGTCAAAACCAGAATTGGTCATGCGATTGACCACCGTGGTGAGGGTGTTGCTGTCCCATTCAGGATGTCCGAGGACGGCGGCCCGTCGGATGTCGTTGTTGGCGTCATTGGGTTCGAACAATTCCACCACGCCTGCGTCCACATCCAACCACACGCACCAATCGCCTGGCTCCCCAGTTTCCCATTGCCACGCCTTGCCTTCGCCGGGGCGGGCTTGTTCCAACAGGGACTCGTCGAGTGTTTGGGCATGCAGCGTGGCGCCGATGCCGGCAAGGGCAAGAAAGAGACTCCTCATTCTTCAGGTTGTTCAAAGACCAAATGCCCACCAAATCCCGCCACCTGAACGGTGGTTGTTCTCACAAAGGGACGGTGCTTTTGTTGGACGATGTATTTGGGGTTGACCATCACGTCGAAATCTGTGCCTTTGAGGGCTTTGTGAATGGCCGCCTTGCGCTCACGGCTGCCCGGACCGCGCTGGAAAATCATGCCGGGGTACTCGGCAAACTCTCGGTCTCCGGATCGAAACAATCCCAAGATGATCTTGGTGGAAGAGACGGCCTGGAGCGTGGTGGTGGTGTCCACCACAACGGTCGCTTTGACCGGTTCAATGGCCAGAAGGGCCGCGCCTTGAGCCAGTTGTGTGCTTCGGACGGTCGTGGTCGAACAGCCTGTCGCCAATGCTGTGAAGACGCCGAGGGTCAAAAGAATGCGTTTCATGCCTTGAAGGTAATTCCATGTGACGCATCTTTTGGCCATGGATGTGGTGTCTTTGATTTTGATCTGGTTTCCCGCGGTGTTCATGGTGGTCTTGGTGGGGGTGTTGCACCGATTTCCGCCTCATGCGTCGAACATGGCCTACGGATACCGAACGCGCAGGAGCATGGCCTCGACAGAGGCTTGGGATCATGCCCAATCCCGGACATTCGTCCTCATGAGGGATTGGACGATTTGGATGGTGATCTGGACCCCTTTGGCGCAATGGCGATGGGGAGGGGACAGCGCCATTCTCGTCACTTCTGGTCTGTTAACCCTCGGGGTTTTGCTGCCGCTCTTTTTCGTGGAACGCGAATTGAAGCAGGGGGCGCCTTTCTCTGCACAAGGCAGCGTTCACGGCACCGCATTGCTGTGCTGTTTCTTGCTGCTGTTGTCCGTGTTCAAGCCCATCACCCATGACGGTTCGGAACCGGAGCGTTGCGAAACAGGGGTGCTTTCCTCCGTGGGTTGGAGCACGTCCAGCGCCGATGTGTTTTTGCGCTTGGAAAATGACGAACGTCACTACTACATCAATCGCGGGTTGGAGATGGGCATCGACACGCTGAGGTGGTCAGACATGCTGACAGGCCGCCAAATCACACTGGAAGTTGTCGACCGTCCCGCAGGACTCAATTGGTTTGGAAGCGTGGGGCCCGTCCGCGGCGTGATTTTTCAGAACGACACGTTGTATCGAACCGGAACGGTTCGCAATCCCTGATGGCCAGACGCGATGAGGCTGAATCAGGCCGCAGACTGTGACACGCTGCCCAAATTGCGAAGCATTTGGGTGTGCAGGCCAAGGGCTTGCCAGTATGTGGTCGATGCGCGGTAAGGAATGCCGTACTCCTCGGCGGTGCGCTTGACGATGGGGGCCAGTTTTCGTAAGTGGATGTGGCTCACTTGAGGAAACAGGTGGTGCTCAATTTGGTGGTTGAGGCTGCCACACAGCCAGGTCAACATAGCGCTTCCAGTGCCAAAATTGGACGTGGTGCGCAATTGGTGGGTCAAGGGGTCGACGTTAAGGACGGCACCTTTTTCAGCAGGCACGTAGTCGTGGTCTTCCATGACATGTGCGGGCTGGAAAATGACCGCCAAGATGAACCCGGCCACAAGCTGCATCACCACCCATCCACCGAGGATTTGCAACCAGTGCACGCCACTGATGGCCATAGGGAGAATCCAGATGTAAGAGAAGTAGAGGCTTTTGGTGATGGCCAGAGAGGTCGACAGTTTGGCCACAGAACTGCCGGAAGGACGGATCAAATCTTTCTTGTGATAACGACGCACCTGGAGCCAGTCTTTGGCAATCATCCAGAAGAGCGTCATCAAAGAATAGAAGAACCAAGAGTAGATGTGCTGGAAACGGTGCCACCAGTAGCGAGGCTTCAACGGGCTGAAGCGCATGATGGGGTGCATGTCGATGTCCTCGTCCAGCCCGTCCAGGTTGGTGAAGGTGTGGTGAAGGACGTTGTGCTGGATTTTCCAGATGGCGGCGTTGCCACCCACCAAATCAAGGATGCGGCCCACCCATAGGTTGACCCATTTTTTGTCGCTGTAAGCGTCGTGGTTGGCGTCGTGCATGACATTCATGCCAATGCCGGCCAAACCCAGTCCCATGGCGATTTCAGCCACCCAGAACATCCATCCGCTCCCGGCCAACCCCCACGTGATGAGGGCCCACGGAACGAAGTAAAGGGAGATCATCAGACCGGACTTCAGGTGCAGGCGCCAGTCGCCTTTGCGGCTGAGGTTGTGCTCCTTGAAATAGGCATCCACCCGGGCGCGAAGCGTCTTGGTGAAATCAGATTTGTCGCGGCTGTAGCGAATGACGGGAATTTGCATTCAGCCAAGGTACGGGGTGCCTTCAGCAGATGCATGTACTGAGGGGCACAGGATGCCCACAGAGTTCTTCACAATCAGCCGAAGGGTGACTTGGGCTTGGGAATCTTTCGGACGCGGAGGTTTTTGGGCGTGGCTTCCAAGTACTCGTCGTCATTGATGAACTCCATCAGCTCCTCAAGCGAGAGTTTCTTGGCGGGAGCGATTCGCAGCCCCTTGTCCGCACCCGATGCACGCATGTTGGTGAGCTTTTTTCCTTTGATGAGGTTCAGCTCCATGTCGATGTCGCGTGCAGATTCTCCCACCACTTGACCGGCGTAAATGTCCTCTCCTGGATCGATGAAGAACGTGCCACGGTCTTGCAAGCGGTCGATTTCATAGGCGCGTGCTTGGCCCGTTTCCATGCTCACCAGGGAGCCGCTGCTGCGGGTGGCGAGGTCTCCTGCGTAAGGTTCATAGCCGTCGAAACGGTGCGTCATAACCGCTTCGCCAGCAGTCGCGGTCAGCACTTGGTTGCGCAGGCCGATGAGTCCACGTGAAGGGATGCGGAATTCCAAGTGTTGGAGGTCGCCTTTGGCTTCCATCACCTGAAGCATGCCTTTGCGCATCATCACGAGCTCCGTGGCCTTGCCGGCGGTGGCTTCGGGCACATCAATCACGAGGTGCTCGAAGGGCTCGTGGGTGGCGCCGTCCACCTCTTTGAAGAGCACTTGCGGCTTGCCGATTTGGAGTTCATACCCTTCACGGCGCATGGTCTCGATGAGCACGCTCAAGTGAAGAATGCCCCGGCCATACACGTTCCACTTGTCCTCGCTGTCGGTGGCCTCCACGCGCAAGGCCAAGTTCTTTTGGAGTTCAGCGTCAAGGCGCTCGCGAATGTGTCGGCTCGTCAAGAAGTCTCCGTCCTTGCCCAAGAAGGGGGAGGTGTTGATCGTGAACAAGAGGCTCATGGTGGGCTCGTCAACAGCGATGCGCTCCATGGGGTCCGGCATTTCCAAATCGGCGACCGTGTCCCCAATTTCAAAGCCCTCCATGCCTGTGATGGCACAGAGGTCACCACTTCGCACATGGTCCACTTTTTCTTTGCCAAGGCCCGAGAAAATGTACAATTCCTTGGCGCGCACCTTTTTGTTGCCCTCGGCGGTGCAAAGCATGTAGTCTTTGTTGGCGTGCAAGTCACCGCGGTAGAGACGTCCAATGGCAATCCGCCCGGTGTATTTGCTGTAATCGAGCGAGGTGATTTGGAGCTGGGGGGTGCCTTCCACGTAAGGGGCCTCAGGCACTTGGTCCAAGATGACATCCAAGAGGTACGTCACATCGTCGGTGGGCTTTTGCCAGTCCTCAGCCATCCAGCCGTTTTTTGCGGAGCCGTAGACGGTGGGGAAGTCCAGTTGCTCTTCGGTGGCGTCGAGGTTGAACATCAGGTCAAACACCTGCTCCTGGACCAAGTCGGGGGTGCAATTCTCCTTGTCGACTTTGTTGATGACCACGATGGGCTTCAGTCCAAGTTCGATCGCCTTGCCCAGCACAAACCGGGTTTGCGGCATGGGGCCTTCAAAGGCATCGACCACGAGGAGGACGGCGTCTGCCATCTTCAAGACACGTTCCACTTCGCCCCCGAAATCGGCGTGGCCAGGCGTGTCAATGAGGTTGATCTTGACGTCTTTCCATGTCGCACTCACGTTCTTGGCCAGGATGGTGATGCCACGCTCTCGCTCGAGGTCGTTGTTGTCGAGGATGAGTTCACCGGTCTCTTTGCGTTCGTCGACGACGTTGCACTGGTGAATGATCTTGTCGACGAGGGTGGTTTTGCCATGGTCGACGTGGGCGATGATGGCCACGTTGCGGATTCCGCTCATGAGGTGGGGGTTTGCGGGCGCAAAGGTCGTGCATGGCTCAACAGCGAGAAGCAACGAACTGGCATTAATTTTGTTCCAACCGTTTTCCGAATGCACATCTCCTCCAAATTCCGCCCCTTGTCCTGCTGGATGTTGGCCGTCGTCATGACGTTTCCTTCTTGTTCGAGCAGCGTCAAAATCACGTCTTCTCCAAGCGAGGCGGATGTGTACGCCGATGGCTTGTATGTAGGCCAAACCCCCATGCGCCATCGCGACGCCAAGGTCAGTGGGACGGTGTTGAATGTTCGGTTGGAAAAGGAGGGGTTTGAAGACCTCAACACCCAAATCTCCAAAGACGCTCGCGTCAACGTCAAAGCCCTATTGTTCAGTGGGTTTGTCATTCCACTTGCATGGATCTTGGGCTACCCGCGGAGCAGACATTACGTCATGAAGTCGCTCGAGGAGGCCAAGATTTTTAAGCTCGAAAATCAGAATGTGCGCGTGGAAGTTCAAAGCCGAAGTGACCTCGGTGAAGACATTTTTGTCGTTGCCTTGGACAACTCCCCATGCATAGGCAGTTCGCAGCCTTCGATGCTGGAGGCCGCCGTGGGCATTCGTTTGATGGGGACCTACCGTGTGCTTGAACGCCGTGCCCTCGATGTGGTGAGCTTGGAACAACGCCGCAACCTCACGGGGCTTCATGATGAGTCAAGCATTGTGGAAGCGGGCAAATTGTCTGGGGCGAGGGGTGTCGTTTTGGTCAGCCGGACCTGTGACCATCGAAGCACGATGACCTCCATGCGTTTTGTGGATTGCGAAAGTGGCGCCTTGCATTGGGCAGCTTTGGCCCAAGACGAATCGTTGGACGCCATCGTGGATGCCATCGTGGCCCAATTGAAATCGCACTGACGACACGGTGCGCAAGCATGCCGGGGCCGTTTCCCCGACATGCCGCTCTCACCAAAAATCGCCGCGCACAGACCTGTTCAGGTGTCCCTGATCAGGCCGGCAAGGGCGTGTCGAGTTGCGCAAGCGAAGCTGCAATCTCTGCGTCGCTGAGTTCGTGGTGCTGCAGTTCTCCGCGCAGGTACGTTTCGTAGGCGCCCAAGTCGAAGTGGCCGTGGCCGCACAAGTGAATCAAAATCACGTCGTCCTTGCCTTCCTTCTTGCAGCGCTCCGCTTCGGCAAAGGCCGTCGCCAATGCGTGACACGTTTCTGGAGCTGGCAAAATGCCCTCGCAGCGCGCAAACGTGACGCCGGCTTCGAAACATTCGAGCTGGTTGTGCGCCCGGGCTTCAATCAATTTGTCTTTGAGCAATTGACTGACGACCACGCCGGCGCCGTGGTAGCGCAACCCGCCTGCGTGGATGGGGGCGGGGACGAAGTTGTGCCCGAGGGTGTACATGGGCAGGAGCGGGGTCATGCCCACGGTGTCGCCAAAGTCGTAGCGGAACTGTCCACGCGTGAGTTTGGGGCAGGAGGTCGGCTCGCTCGCGATGCAGCGGATGTTGGAGCCTTCGGTCAAGTTCATGCCCAAGAAGGGGAACGAGAGTCCTGCAAAATTGGACCCCCCGCCAAAGGGCGCAATCACCACGTCGGGCATCTCCCCGGCCTTTTCCATCTGCTTCAAGGCTTCTTGACCCACCACGGTTTGATGCAACAACACGTGGTTCAGCACAGATCCGAGGGCGTACTTGGTGTCAGGGTCTTGGGCAGCCACTTCCACGGCCTCGCTGATCGCGATGCCCAGGCTTCCTGGGGAATTGGGGTCGGCGGCCAAAATGCCTTGCCCTGCCTGTGTCAAGGAGGTCGGGGAAGCGTGAACCTTGGCACCGTAGGTGTTCATGAGGGTCTTTCTGTATGGCTTTTGGTTGTAGGAGAGCTTCACCATGAAGACCTCGCATTCCAGTCCAAATTGTGCACACGCAAACGACAGTGCAGAGCCCCATTGGCCCGCGCCGGTCTCCGTCACAATCTTCTTGGTGCCTTCGACTTTGTTGTAATAGGCTTGGGCCAGTGCCGTGTTGGGCTTGTGCGACCCGCTGGGGCTCACGCCTTCGTATTTGTAGTAGATGCGTGCCGGCGTGTCGAGGTGCTTTTCGAGGTCGTGGGCGCGGAAGAGTGGTGTGGGTCTGTACTTGAGATACTTGTCCCGGACCTCTTCCGGAATCTCAACCAAACGTTCGGCCGTCATCTCTTGCGCAATGAGCGCCTGGGGGAAGAGTGGGCCGAGCATTTCAGGGCCGATCGGCTCCCGCGTCCCGGGATGCAAGGGAGGGAGTGGCTTGTTGTGCATGTCGGCCACGACGTTGTAATAATGGGTGGGGAGCTCATGCTCCTCCAGGGTGAATTTGTGCTGTCGCATGGCGATCAGGATTTGGGTAGGAAAAGGGGTGGAAAAAAGAGGGAAACAAAAAAGCCTCCCGACATGGGAGGCTCTGCGATTTCGAAGGGGAGAGCCGGCTCTCAGGCCGGCAGAAAAGTCACCACCATCGTGTGCACGCGTGCCACATGTCGGATGCAATCATCGACATGCGCCACCACCAACGCTGCGCGGGAGTCATCGAGCGCAAGATGTCTTCACCGGTGAGTGTGCGTGTTTTCACGTGGGTCATGAATCAAACATAAAATGGCCTTTTGACAATTCCTACAGCGCGTCCATGTTTTTCAACACGGAGGGCAGGAGGGACTCAAATTCGTCCAGCATTTGCCGGAGGTCGGCTTCCTCAGTCAGCGGATTCATCAGGGTGCAACGAAGCCAGACCTTGCCCGCAAACTCCGTTTGCACGACGTAGCCGGACCCCTCGGAAAGGTGGCGTTTGCGAAGCACCCTCACCATCTCGTTCCACCGTTCGGCGCGGATGTTGTCGCTTGGGGCAGGTCGAAAGCACACAATGTTGGCCTGCGGCGCCATGGCCAATTCCCATCCTGGGCGGCCTTCGATCATGGAGGCGAGCACTTGCCCCAAGGCCCACATTCGGTCCACGAGTTCTCCCCAGATGCCCCAGCCAAACTCGGCCTTGATGGCGGCCAGTCGCGTGCTCAACATCCGCTTGGTGCATTCAAAAGTGCGTTTGCCGGTGTCCCACCAATCGAGGTCGTTGGCATCGTCCCAGAGGTATTCGGCATGCTGGGAAAAGGGCAAGAAGCTCTCGACTTGACGCGCGTAGAAGACGCCGGTGCAGAGGGCGGGGACGCCGCACGTTTTGTGGAAGTCGAGCACCACAGAGTCGGCGTGTTCGATGCCTTGGAGAAGGTGGCGATGGGTGTCGCTGAAAGCCACGGAGGCGCCGTGCGCACCGTCCACGTGAAACCAAATGCCGTGCTGTCTGCACGCTGCAGCGAGATCTTCAAGAGTGTCGTACGCTCCTGCGCTTGTGGTGCACGAGCTGCCCACCACGGCGAGGACGCGCTTTCCTTCATGGTGCACGCGCTCGATTTGGGCATGGAGGTCGTCCACGCGCATTTGGTGTTTCTCGTTGGTTTGAACCAACACAGTGCCTTCGGCGCCCCAACCCATGGTGCGCATTGCGCGGTCAATGCAGTAATGTGCCCTTTCTGAAACCAAGACGACCAAGGGCTGTGGAAATGCACGGACGCCTCCTTGCCAAGAGTCCAGCCCCATGTCTTGCGCCACCTTGCGTTGCGCAGCCATCAACGCCACCAAATTCCCCAAGGTTCCCCCGTGGCACAGCACGCCACCGCATCCCGAGGGAAGTCCCAGTTGCTCTCCGATTTCAGACATCAAGTGGTCTTCTTGGGCGGCATTGCTGGGGCCCATCTCGTAGATCGCCTGTCCGTTGTTCAGCATGTCCGTGATCATGCCAGTGGTGGCCGCTTCTGGGAGAACAGCGGCCACTTGGTGTCCCATGTAACGCGGATCGTGAAGGTGGTTGGAGCGTGCGATGACCTGGTCGTGCATCCCTTGGCGCCCGCCCGTCCAAGACGACGCTTCCTGCCAATGCGCACGTTCCAGTTCCGGAGAAGGTGCGGGATAGGAGGAAGGTGCGCGTCGTTGTTGCGCACGCTCCAAATGGCCGGCCAGGGCTTCTGAAGCTTCGGCAGCGGCCTCGGCAAATCGCGCGGGATCAAACGCACGTTTCAGGGCATCGGAAACGGGGGGGAGAGCGGGCATGCCGTAAACATACTGCGCCGCATGAGCTTGAAGTTGTCATGCGGCGCAGATGGATCGCAGGGCGTGTCAATCGGCGAGCACCATCAATTCTCGGGGAGATTCGATGATGTAGCGCATTTTGCGTTCCTCGAGGTCTCCCGCCTTGACGGTCAAATCCCACATCACCTGGCCCGAAGCTTCGTGGACTTTGCCGCCATCCAACTTGAGCCGGTTGATGACGATCTCCTCGGTCCGCACCAGGGGCAGTTGGTCTTCCAGTTGCAAGTGAATGTCATGCTTCTTTCGGTTGATGATCGTGAAGGTGTATTCGCGGTTGAATTCCTTTTTGCCCGTGAATGCCCCGACTTTGTCCTCACGCAGCGTGCGCTTGCGCCTCACCACGATGTTGGGGTCGGGTCCGAGTGAAATGGCGAGGGTGTCTTCCACAAAGTCCAAACGCAGTTGGCTCTCCCCGACGTAGTCCTCGCCAAAGTAGATGTGCATTCGGCCATTCATCAAGTCCAAATCTTCCCAATCCGTGAACATGGCGGTCAGGTACACTTGCGGGTCGAGTTTGGGCGCGCATTGGTGGAGGTATTCCGCGGCGAGACTGTGGTCTTGGATGCGAACGGCATGCGGATGCCCATCGGAGGGGATGTCGTAAGATGCATTGACATTGAATCGTGTTTGGGTGGGAGAATGGGCAATGTCCACAGCCACAAAACTGAGGTCTTCCTCGACTTCGCGGCGGCGAGAAGACGCACGGCCAAACAGGCTCTCCGTCATGTCTTCAGCGTCTTCAGCAACGGCCAAGACTTCCACCATCTCCAAGTTGGGCGCGAGAGACACGTTCATCACGGGATTCGAGATGTTGATGGTCTCGACGGCATAGCCCATGCTTTGGTAGGAGAGGGCTGTTGTGCCCTGTGCGACTTGCAAATTGTAGAAACCATTGATGTCGGTCACGGCGCGCGTGCGGCCATCCGATGACATGACGGTTGCACCGACCAGCGGCTGCCCGTTGGCGTCGTAGAGTTGCCCGCGCACTTCGCGCACGGTGGGGTTGTACGGCTGGGCTTTGAGCCAAGCATTGGCAGAGGCCACGGAGGTGCTGCCGTTGGCGTGCCCTTGGGTCCCATCGATGTACCACGGTTGCAGGTTGGGCTTCGTGCGGTTCTTCGAAGGGGTGCCTGTGGCCACCGTCAGGGTGACGTCCTCCCAAGGTTCACCCGTGGTTTGGTGAACGAGCGCTTGACATTCCAGCTTCAAGGGGTCGCTGACGTCTTGAACGCGAACGTTGTAGCTGGGGGTCCAACCTGCTTGCTGCATCCAGTAGCTGAAGACAAGTTCGCCGGAGGTGGCTTCGGGTGCATCGATGCGGACGGTGATCTCCAGCGACGTGGACGTGCGCAGGGTCGGCAACGATTGCATGGCCAAATCCAGTGCTTGAATCTCACTTTGCAAGGAAGCGACCTCCCTGTCGATCTCTTCACGTCCTTCTTGGATGCGTTGAAAACGCGTTTCGAAAAAAGCCGTGGCTTCCATCAGCCGTTGCAAATCAACGCCCGTGTCTTTGACTTTGAAGTCTTGGTTTTGGAGAAGAAGCTGCTCTTCGCGGTCGAAAAGCACACGTCTTGTTTGGGCATGTTGAATGTTCTTGTTCAGGGCGTTGCGCAAGGTGTTGAGTCGCACGCGCTCGTCATTGGAATTGGCTCCGCCCAGAGTGTCGGTGTGGTACCGATGGCTGATGCCCAACACGGTGAAATCGCCTCGGCCAGACAGACGGACCTTGGAGGGGTCGATGGCGGTGCTCAGGTCGTGGAACACAATCATGTTGGTTCCCTTGTCAAGGGTCACACGGGCGAGACGCTCAACCTGAGCACCTTGTTCGTACACGACCACGTGGTCGATGTGGCTTTGGACCAGCACCTCATGGGATGGAGGAGGTGTGACAGCGGAAGCAGCAACACTCAGCCCAAGCAGCAAGGTCAACAAAGCTGCGGCGAGGAGGAGTCGTTCGAAGGAGGTGTGGGGTCGAATCATGGCGTTGATTTGAAATGTGAAACGGTGATTTCAAACTTCAAAACCAAGGAGCGTGCCAAAAACCGTTGTCGACCCAGTCAACAAGTCCAAGGGGGGCAAGGTTAGGCATGAGACACCTTTATCTTCGCGTCCATGATCGAGCTCCAAAGCATCACCAAGTCTTACAGCACAGGCAGTCAATCGCTTCAGGTGTTGAAGGGCGTGGACATGCAAGTCCAGTCGGGAGAACTCGTCGCCATCATGGGATCGTCCGGTTCCGGCAAATCGACACTCCTCAACATCCTTGGCTTGCTCGATGCCTACGACGGAGGTCAATACCGATTGGATGGCAAGGACATGGCGGGTCTCTCGGAACGTCGGGCGGCCGAATTGCGTCGCGAGATGCTTGGATTTGTGTTTCAGAGTTTCAATTTGATCCCTTTCAAGTCGGCCGCTGAAAATGTGGCGTTGCCGTTATACTACCAAAAAGTGCCTAGAAAGGAGCGCGCGCGGCGGTCGCATGCCTTGTTGGAGCGGGTGGGACTGCTCGAGTGGGCCGATCACTTGCCCTCCCAGATGAGCGGAGGCCAAAAACAGCGCGTCGCCATCGCCCGCGCTCTCGCGGCGTCACCACGGGTCATTCTGGCGGATGAGCCGACAGGCGCCTTGGACAGCGCCACTTCGGAAGATGTCATGGCGTTGTTGAAGGAGCTCAACAGCGAGGGCATGACCATGGTGGTGGTCACCCACGAGTCTGAAATTGCTGCAGAATGCGGGCGGACCATCCGCCTGCGCGATGGTCTCGTTGAAACGCAGGGCCATGTTTGACCGCGATGCGTGGTTGGAGGTGGCCCACAACGTGCTTGCCCATCCCTTGCGCACCATCCTCACGGGGGTCAGTGTGGCCTTAGGTATTTTCATTCTCGTGGTCATGCAAGGCCTGGGCTATGGATTGCAACACGGCGTGGAAGGCCAATTTGCCGACGATGCGGTCAACAGCATTTGGGTGGAGGGAGGTCGAACCCAAATCGCGTACCGCGGCAACCAAAGCAACCGTCCTGTTCGCCTGACCAACGCCGACCTTCCGGGCATCGCCAGCCAAGCCGATACCATTCCCGCCTTTTCTCGACGCATTCGACTTTGGGGCGCTGAAATCGTGTGGGAGAATCCAGAGGGCGAGAACAAAGGAGGTGGTTATGGCGTTCGAGGCGTGGATCCCGCGCACATCGAACTCGAACGATCGGTTTTGCTCTCAGGGCGTTACATCAACGACAGAGACGTGCGTGACTCGCGGAAAGTGGCTGTGGTGGGACCCAACATTGTCCAGGATCTTTTTGGCCAAACCGACCCCATTGGCGCCTTCATTCGGATCAACGCCGTGTTGTTTCAGGTGGTCGGGACCTTTGAAGATCCGGGTTCACGCTGGGAAAACAGGGTCGCATACATTCCGTTTTCCACGGCCCAACAGTTGTACCGGACAGAGGGATGGGTGGACCAAATCCTGTACAGCACCGGAGACATGGAAACCGAAGCCACCGTGGCGCAAAGCGGACGCATGCTCTCTTGGTTGAAGGATGTCAAAGCCGTTCATCCTGACGATTCCCGAGGGGTGCGCGTGGACAACAACAACGAGGAGTATGCCATGTACGCCTCCATTTTTGAGGGCATTCGATTGTTCATCTGGGGCATTGGGCTGATGACCTTGTTGGCGGGTGCCGTGGGCGTGGCCAACATCTTGGCGATAGGCGTCAAAGAGCGGACCAAGGAGATTGGCGTGCGCAAAGCGTTGGGTGCCACCAATGGCAGCATTGTCAGTCTCGTGGTCATGGAATCGACGGTGCTCATGCTGGTGAGCGGCAGCCTGGGTTTGATGTTGGCCGTGGGGCTGCTTTCTGTGGTGGCGCCGATGGCGAACCATGAATATTTCCAAAACCCTCAGGTCGATCATCGCATTGCGTTGTTTGCCCTCGGGGTGTTGGTGCTTGTTGGATTGGCAAGCGGGCTCGGCCCCGCGTTGCGTGCGGTGGCGATTCGCCCCGTGGAAGCCCTTCGCGACGAATGAGGTGGTGGGAACGAGATCCATGGATTGAACTTGCGCAGGTGCTCTTGCGCAATCCGTTCCGAACGTTTTTGAGTTCGCTCGGCGTGGGGTGGGGGTTGTTCATGATTCTCATCACGGTCGGGGCGTCCAATGGCCTGGAAGAAGGGGTGAAGTCTGACATGGGCAACCGTGTGAAGAACAGCGCCTTCCTTTGGGGGGAATCGACCAGCATGCCGTACAAAGGATATCCCCGGGGCAGATGGATCGAACTCAAGACCGCGGATGTTGATTTTTTGGTTGAAAATGCCACGACTCTGGAGGCCGTGGCACAGCGCAATCAACTTGGAGGGTGGCGCGGAGGTAACAACGTCACGCACGGGTTGAAAACGGCTGCGTGTGGCGTCTACGGCGACATGCCGATTTACAAAGACATCGACCCCATCCTCATCACGGAGGGACGGTACATCAATCAACGGGACCTCGATGACCGACGCAAAGTGGCCGTCATCGGGCAACGGGTGAAGCAGCTGTTGTTTGACCGGGACGAAGAAGTGCTGGGAGGAAACATCCAAATCCAAGGCGTCACCTTCACGGTGGTCGGGGTCTACAAAAGCCAGCAAACCGGCGAAGACGCGGAGGAGGCCGAGAACAGCATTTTCACGCCCTACACCACCTTCAACCACGCCTTCCACATGGGGGACAAGGTGGGGTGGCTGAGTCTGCTCATCAAGGAAGATGTGCTGGGGGATTCGGCGGTGGCAGAGGTCTTGCGCCTACTCAAAGCCCAAAAGAGTGTTCATCCCGACGACCCCCGTGGCTTTGGGCATTGGAGCATGGCCGAGATGCACGAGGAGATGTCGACGGTCTTTGGGGCATTTCGGTGGGTGTCCTTCGTGTTTGGCGGACTTGCATTGTTTGCGGGCGTCATTGGCATCATGAACATCATGCTCATCACCATCAAGGAACGCACCCGCGAATTTGGAGTGCGTCGTGCGCTCGGCGCGACACCTGCCAACATCGTCGTCCAAATCATGGTGGAAACGTTGACCTTGACGGTGCTTGCAGGCTTGGTTGGAGGCATCCTTGGGGTGTTTGCGCTTGAAGCCTTGGACACGTATTTGGTCAGTGCCGAAGACAATGGCATCTTCCGTCATCCTCACGTGACGCTTGATGTGCTGTTGACCGCCTTGACGACCATGACCATTCTCGGTGCCTTTGCCGGTGTGCTGCCGGCGTTGCGCGCGCTGCGTGTGCAACCTGTGGAAGCCCTTCGAACCTAAATTGACTCCAGAATCCCCCCTCATGAAAAACGGAAAACTTATTGCCTTGTTGGCTGGCGTTCTGCTTGTGCTTACAGGCACGGTGTACACGGTCAAGCATCTGCGCGACCAAGAACAGCAGGCGGAGGCGACGTATGGCACAGAAACGCCTCGGGTGGCGGACATTGTGCTGAAGACGCTCGCCTCGGGCAGCGTCCAGCCACGTCAAGAGATCCTCATCAAGCCACAGGTGTCGGGCATTGTGCGACGTGTGCTCGTGGAAGCGGGCGATGCCGTGGAGGCCGGTGACGTGCTCGCCGAGGTCATGATTGTTCCGGATGTGGCGGCGTTGAGCAATGCCGAGTCCCGGTTGGCACGTGCGCAAATCACCCTGGATGACGCGCAGCTGAACCACGATCGCAACGCCGACTTGTTGGCCCGCGGGGTGCTCGCACCTGCAGAGGCGCAGCGCACGGAGCTTGCCTTGAAGCAAGCCCGCGAGGAGCTCTACGCGGCCGAGGACAATTTGCGCATTGTGCAGGAAGGGGTGACCGCCCGCGGTGGAGGCAAGGCGTCCAACACCCTTGTGAAAGCCACGGTGTCTGGGATGGTGCTCGAGGTGCCCATCAAGAAGGGGAACAGCGTCATTGAGGCCAACAACTTCAACGAAGGAACCACGATTGCTTCGGTGGCGGACATGGCGGATTTGCAATTCGTGGGCAAAATCGACGAGAGCGAAGTGGAGAAACTCCACGAGGGCATGCCGATTCGTTTGACCATCGGTGCCATTGAGGGAAGCCAAATCCCGGCCACCCTTGAGCACATTGCCCCCAAGGGAGTGGCGGAGGGAGGCGCCATCCAATTTGAAATCAAGGCGGCCGTCATCCTCGAGGATGGGCAATTCTTGCGTGCGGGCTATTCCGCCACCGCCGATGTGGTGTTGGACGAGCGCAAGCAGGTGTTGGCCTTGAGCGAACGACTCATCCAGTACGATGGCGATCAGCCGTTTGTAGACGTGTTGGTGGGAGAGAACACCTATGAGCGCAGGGACTTGGAGGTGGGGTTGAGCGATGGGCTTGTCACGGAGGTGCTTGCGGGCGTGACGGAAGCCGACGCCGTCAAAATTTGGAACCAGCCGCGCTACGAATGAGCTTCCCAGAGGAGCGTCTGCGAACAGGACTTCCTGCTGCAGAGGCCAAACAATTGGCGCACGAAACCGCACGCCATCCGGATTGGGTTCAAGATTTGTTGCGGATTTCTTCCCATGCCAAGGGGGGTACAGTGCCGCGAAAGGCGTCGTGGGTGCTGCGCCATGCCGCCTTGTGCGACAAGTCGGTGATCCAAGGGCACGGGGCATCCATTCTCAGCGCGGTAGATCAGTCGGCGGATGCAAGCGTTCACCGAGAACTGCTCAAAGCCCTCTTGGAGGTTTCCAAGCAGGAATTGGAAGAGCTGGGCGAGGATCTTTATGAGCTCGGGTTGGGGTTGTGTGCGGACACGGCGTTGCCTGTGGCCATGGTTCACGTCGGCGTCCAATTGTTGCACGCCTCGGGATGCCGCCTGGGCGAGGAAGTGGTCGAGGTGTGGAGGGAACGCGGTGCCCGCGCAGAAACCGCCCCGCTTGGGCGGTTTCTCGCGAAGCAGTTGTCGTCTCTCCGGACCTGAGCGCGCACGAAGAAATCCCCGAATTCAACGAGGAGGTTCAGGAATCTCCTCCTTGAGGCTTGGCCCCGCGAAACTTGGACTTCTTTTTTCGGCGGCGACCCTCGGGGCGCGGGGGACGGTTCCCGTCTCCTTGTTTTCCGCCGTCGCGGCGAGGGCCATTTCGGCGAGAGCCGGCTTTGTTTCCTCCTCGCCCGTGTTCCGAACGCCCTTGATTTGAAGGTTGGGCACCTTCTTTGGGAGGGGTCTTGACGGTTTTCATGTCGGCGGTGATGGCCGGAAGATCAAGGTGCCACTGGTGGTCCTTCATCAGCAGCACGTCGCGCTTGATCAACTTCAAGATGTCTCGCATGTGGTTGCGTTCGTCGCCTTCGTTGACCATGGAAATGGCGACGCCTTCTCGTCCAGCGCGCCCGGTACGGCCGATGCGGTGAACGTACGTTTCGCTGATGTTGGGGATTTCAAAATTGATGACGTGGCTGACGCCTTCGACGTCAATGCCTCGCGCCGCGATGTCTGTGGCCACCAAGACTTTGATGTTTCCATTGCGGAAGGCGTTCATGGCCCTGTCGCGCTGGGGCTGGCTTTTGTTGCCGTGAATGGCTTCTCCGCGAATGTTGTTCTTTTTGAGGTAGCGCACCACTTTGTCCGCGCCGTGTTTGGTTCGGGTGAACACGAGCGCCGTCTCCACTTCGTCCTGGTTGAGAAGTTGCACGAGCAAATCGCGTTTGGCTCCTTGACTCACGAACATCATCCGCTGGTCCACTGTCTCTGCGGCACTGCTGACGCGAGCCACTTCCACGCGGATGGGGTCCGTCAAAATGGTCTTGGAAAGCTTGACGATGCTCTCTGGCATGGTGGCGCTGAAGAACAGGCTTTGTCGCTTTTCAGGGAGCATGGCGATGACCCGCCTGATGTCGTGAATGAATCCCATGTCAAGCATGGTGTCGGCCTCGTCCAAGACCAAAAATTCAATCCACTCCAGCGACAACAACCCTTGGTTGCACAAGTCGAGCAGGCGACCGGGTGTGGCCACCAGCACGTCGGCTCCTTTGCGGATCTGCGCCACTTGTTTGTGCTGGCTGACGCCGCCAAAGATCAACGCCGTCCGAACCTTGACGTTCTTCGCGTAAGCTTTGACGTTGTCGTCGATTTGGGCGGCAAGCTCGCGGGTCGGGGTAAGCACCAACACACGCGGAACTGCGCGTCCGTGCATGAGGTTGTTCGCCAAATAATGAACAATCGGCAGCGAGAATGCCGCCGTTTTGCCCGTGCCCGTTTGGGCAATTCCCATCACGTCACGCCCCTTGAGGACGTGCGGAATGGCTTGGGCTTGAATGGGGGTGGGGCGCTCGTATCCGAGCGGCACCAGGGCGTCTAGCACCCGGGGGTGCAGGCCCATGTCAGAAAACTTCATGAGTTGTTTTGAATGCCACGAAAGCATGTGGCCAATGCACCGCGTCTGTACAGCCCTCAACCTGCCTCGTGCAATACGCTAAGGGGGCGTGTCGACATCGGTGAAACACGCACACGATTCTAGGATCGCGTGGTACAAAGGTACGCGGTTACGATTTGACCGTAAACACCCGGCTCAAATTGAACCCAAAATACACGCTCCCATCGCGCCAACTTCCCGAAGGCTCCGCCAAGAACGAGCGCTCAAACATGCCTCGTGCATTCGTCACGTGGAGCTGAAATACGTGCCCCCCCGTTTCGATGTCCACGCCCAAAGACAAACTCGGCGAGAAGCCCTCTTCGAATTGCTGAGTCAAGTAGTGATGGTACTCCCCGTTGATGCTGAACCGTTGCGTCAGTTTGTACCGGCCGCCCACGCCCACCAACCAAAGGTCGTGGGCATCCGCCGTCGTCTCCACAAAGTTGCGGTGCACAAATGAAGGCACAAGCGCCAAACTCAGGTCCTCGTTCATCTTCCGCGCGATCACCGCCTGGTTTACATAGCTAAGTCGGTGCGTGAAATAGTACGGGTTGATGTCGGTTGGCGCCTTCAAACCGTTGGCCATTGCCACGGAATACCACGTCACGCTGACGGGAAAGGCCTCGGGCCCGGTACTTTGACGAAGCAGGCGTGCTTTGATGTTCGCTTCGTAGGTTTTTTGGTAGGTGTTGCGCGCAACGCCCAGGGCCAAACGGTCCGTGATGCCATAGTCGAAGGCCATGCGCATCTGCGCGTTGTCAAGTCCCCAAAGCTCGTAAGCTCCGGAATTCAGGGTGCCAAACCGGTGCGCAATCACGAAGTGCAGCACCCCTTCGGCCGGGGTCTCGTTGCTCTGCACGTTGACGATCCGCGTGTCTTTGAACGTTGCGGTCACCGGCAACGTGGGGTCCTCCACGGCTTCGTTGAGTGCGTCGAGCAGCCCCTGAGCCGACCCGGTTCCAACCGCGGCAACGACCAGGCCAAGTGCAGCGGCACGGGTGAGAAAAGTCAGTCCCTTCATCGCGGGTCAAGGGTGGCTTTTACATCCACGTCGATGACGGGGGCGATGTTGTCTTGGACCACGGCAGGCACTTCAATGTGATGGTCTTTCAAGGCCACAGGGAAACGGGTTTCGATTTCCCAGGCTTTGCCGTTCCACAAGAGCGTGCTGGCGATGTCACGGTCCTGTTTCACGCCATGGAAATCAAAGGATCCGGTCGCGACCACGTCGTGGGGCTCGCCGTCGTTCCATGCCGCGTCCCAGTCTCGGATGGAGCCTTGAAACGTGGCTTTAGGGTGTTTCTCCGACTCGACGTAATTCTCGTTGAAGTGCTCCTCCATCAGGGCTTTTTCGAAGTGGAATGCGCGCATCTGAACTTGGAAGGCGAACCCTCCGCTGGAGGCGTCGAGCAAACCGCTCATTTGGGAATTCTCGGCCTCGATGTTTTCCATTGGGGTCTCAGAGAAGAAGTGTACCTGACCTGCGCGGGTCATGAATTGTTGGGCGTTCAGGAGCGAAGCTGAGAAGGCTAGGAGGGTGAAGAGAAAAAATTTCATGGCGTACAAGATGTAAGTTGTTCGAGGCAATCAATTGTTGGGTGCGCCGTCCGCGACCCAACGTTCAAACAGACGAAGGTCGCATTCGGGAAGGGGGGTGCCGTTCTTGGGCATGAGGCGGGGATCTCCGGGCAATTTTCGAATGCGTTCCAACAGGCTTCCCTCCGTCGAGCTCTGAGCCACGCCTGCGTGAGTCGTCAGGTCAGGGCTGGTACCGCCTCCGTGGCACACGGCGCTGTTGCAATTCATTTCGAGCAATGGAACCAAATCGGCGGAGTAGGAAACCGCGACGGTGGTGTCGCAGTCCACGGCAGGGCCGTACAGCTCCTCGCGCACGTCGTAGTAACATCCACCGATGCTCCACGTCCCCACGAGGAGGGCCAAACCCGCGAACCAGGCCGTGGCAGGGCGTCGATCAATCGTTCGGCATGCCGGCATCGATCCAGTTTTGGAATTGTTGAATCTGGCAGTCCGTGAGCGCGTTTCCGGAAGGGGGCATGGCCACCGCGTAGGGGTCGTGCTGTATGCACCCCATCAGGTTGCGGTTTGTGACGGCATCCACCACGTTCGCGTGCGACGTCAGGTCGACTTGTCCCTCCGGATCGGCACCGCTGTGACATGATGTGCAGGAAGCAGTTAGGGTGAGCTCAATGGCGCCGCTGTAGGATGCCAGCGTGCTGTCGCAATCCGCACAGGAGTTGTTCAAAGCACCTTGTTCCAACCAGTTCCAAATCAAGTCAATCTGTTCTGGACTTAAGGGGCCGCCGTCTCCTGGCGGTGGCATCAGTTTGTCCGGGTTGTCTTCCACCAGCACTTCGTAGAGTTCGCTGTTCTCCGGTTGCCCCGCCACCACCAAGTTAGATTCGGAGCTGTTCATCATGCTCGCGAAGGACTCCAAGACGATACCCTCTTCGGCGGTACTTGCATCGTGGCACCCCGAATAAGCGCACGAAGATTGGAGCACGGGCAACACGTCCTGTTCGAAATACACCACGTTGGGGTCGCAGGGTGGCGTTTCCTCCACGGGGGGCTCCGAGGGGTCGGGCGTTCCCGGTGTCGGGTCCAGGGGGGCGTGAACGCACGATATCAGCCCCAAAATCACACAAGCAACGCCAGATAAAAGGAAGAGGTTTGTTCGCATCGCACTGACCTGATTAGCCCAAAAATAAAGCGAAAAGGACGCCGCAAGGTTGTGACATGAGTATCCTTCGTTTGAGGATGTCCGCATTTTTTGGCAGAATAGAGGAGCCCCATGTCGGTCAAGCTTGTTTGTTGTATCTTGAGGAGAATGTCCACACCCCAAAAGAAATACGCCGCCTTCCTGGTTCGATTGCAGGAAGAGCTCATGACGGCTGCGACACAACATTCGGTGGCGTGGCGTTTTGGCAACTGGACAGCGCGGCAGCGCTTGCTGTTGGTTCATGAGCGGCTGCTGCGCGATGTGCGCAGAAACCTGCAGAGGCTCAACAACCACGTCCTGAAGGAGGAGCCGGCATTTCGGAAAGCTTTCGGGGCTGAATTCCAGCGATGGGCGCACCAGTTGCCCAATCCAGCAAAAGAACAACTTGAACTTTTGAAGGATTATACCGAAGTCTTTGCAGACCCCAAAACCAAGTAACCATGTTCTGTTTCAATCCCAACGCCAAGAGGGGGACTTTCCTCGTTGGTGCCATGCTCGTGGCTGTCGTTTCACACGCTCAATCGTCGTTTTGGATGGAAGGAGGGGCCTCCCGCTCAGTCGCGCCGACGGTCGAGGTGTCCGAATATGCCACGTGGCAACTCGACGTGGAACGCTTGGAAGGTTGGTTGGCTCAGGCGCCTCATGGCAAGGCCTTTGAAGCACGCAATTCGTCGCTGATCCTTGACTTGCCCATGCCGGATGGAAGTTTGGAGCGGTTTGCGGTCGTCAACAGCCCCATCATGGCTCCTGAGCTTGCGGAGCGCTTTCCTGAAATCCAGGTCTACGCAGGTCAGGGTGTTGATCACCCTGAGTCGACGGTGCGTTTCGATGTGACGCCGCAAGGGTTCCACGCCATGATTTTGGGCGAAGGAGAAACGGTCTACATCGACCCCTACCACCCTGGAGAGCGGAACACCGTCATCAGCTATACGCGCTCCGCATTCTACGCGTCCACGTCGAAGCAGCCCGAGGGGTGCATGGCCTTGGACGTGCCCGCGGCAAAGTCCCCAGACGTGATGGAAGCCCATCCCGGAGGAAAGCAAATCAAGACCATGGGGCGTCCCGCCTTGTCGGTCAATCGGGTGGACAACGGTGCGCAGTTGCGGACATACCGACTCGCGTTGGCCTGCACTGGAGAGTACGCGTCGTTCCATGGGGGCACCGTCTCAAGCGTGCTTGCCGCGATGAACACCTCCATGGTTCGTGTCAACGGCATTTTTGAACGCGATGTGTGTTTGACCATGGAATTGGTTGCCAACAACGACCAGCTCGTGTTTTTGAATGCTGGAAGCGATCCTTACACCAACAGCAGTGGGAGCACCATGTTGTCCCAAAACATCAACACCTGCAACAGCATCATCGGTTCTGCCAACTACGACATTGGTCACGTGTTCTCCACGGGCGGAGGTGGCGTGGCCTACCTGCAATCCCCTTGTGGAAGCAGCAAGGCGGGCGGGGTGACGGGCCAAGGAGCTCCAGTGGGCGATCCATTTGACGTGGATTACGTGGCGCACGAGATGGGCCATCAGTACGGAGGGAACCACACCCAAAACAACAGCTGCAATCGCGCGTCATCCGCCGCCTACGAACCTGGCTCAGCCTCGACCATCATGGGGTACGCGGGGATTTGTGCGCCCAACTTGCAAAGCAATTCGGACGACCATTTCCACAACCACAGCATCAACGAAATGATTTCGTTCACGGTGAACGGAAACGGCAACACGTGCTCTGTCAAAACGTCGACAGGCAATGGCCTGCCGACGGTCAGTGCAGGGGCGGACGGCCTCGTGGTTCCCATTTCAACGCCCCTCGAGTTGACGGCCACGGGCTCAGATCCGGATGGGGATGCGGTGACCTTCAATTGGGAAGAATACGACTTGGGTCCTTCCACGGCCTCGGGCGACAACAACCTGACGAACCCTTCGGGCAATCAACCCATTTTTCGGTCGTTCTCGTCGACCGCGTCTCCAACGCGGACCTTGCCACGCGTGCAGGACCTCGTGAACAACACGACGACCATCGGCGAGCACTTGCCGACGTACAGCCGTCAATTGAATTTCAAGTGTTCCATCCGCGACAACCGCGCAGGTGGGGGCGGATTCAGCGACGATTTGAAGACGATGAGCGTGACCGCCAATGCGGGACCGTTCGTGGTGCAAGCTCCAAATGGAGGAGGCACGGCAGTCGGCAACAGTCAGCTCGCGGTGACTTGGGATGTGGCTGGAACGGATGGCAACGGCGTCAACTGCAGCTCGGTGGACATTTTCTTGAGCACCGACGGAGGGTACACCTTCCCAACGTTGCTCGTTGCGGGAACGCCCAACGACGGCAGTGCGTCGGTGTTGGTTCCCAACTTGACCACATCTCAAGCTCGCATCAAGGTCAAAGCAAGCAACAATGTCTTCTTTGACATCAGCGACGCCAACTTCAGCATCACACCAGGTGCGGGAGACATCGACTACGATTTGGCGTTGGTGTCGATTCTGGGGTTGAACCCAGGTCCATGTGAGAGCGTCCTCGAACCTGTGGTGACCGTGTTCAACACCGGACAGCAGGAGGTGACGGCGTTCAGCGTGTCTCTTGCTGTGGACGGCGGCACTCCTGAAGTGATTTCGTGGACAGGTTCCCTTGCGAGCGGTGCAGGTGTGGACGTGACGTTGTGCGAAGCGGGGCCTTGTTTGGCCTTGGCGGATGGCGACCACACGGTGGAGGCTTCCGTCACGCTCACAGGGCCTGCGGATGAAAATGCGTCCAACGACGCGTACACGACGTCCTTCGCGACTTCTTCTGGCGCGGACGTCACCTGGACGATCATCACGGACAACTACCCTGGTGAGACCACGTGGACGGTGACCAACGACGCGGGTTCGACGGTGTGGTCGGGTGGTCCTTATGGCGCCGCAGGCACCACGTATTCTGAAACGGCTTGCTTGCCCTACGGTTGCTACACATTGACCGTCAACGACAGCTACGGCGACGGCATTTGCTGCGCGTATGGGACGGGGTCATTTGAATTGAATTCAGGAGGCACGGTGTTGGCTTCTGGAGGGGAGTTTGCGAGTACGACGAGCGCCAACTTCTGCCTTGATGCACCGAGTGTGCCAGGCTGCACTGACCCGACAGCGGTGAACTACAACCCTCAAGCCACTGCCGACGACGGGTCGTGCATTGAAGCGATTGAAGGATGCACCGACGTGAACGCTTGCAACTACGATGCATCTGCGAATCAAGAAGATGGCTCGTGTGAATACCCTGCTCCGGTGGTCACCGCCTGCGGAACATGCGAAGTGGACTGCAGCGGCACCTGCTTGGCGGATGCGGACGGAGATGGCGTGTGCGACACGTGCGAGTGCGCCGGTTGCCAAGATGAAACGGCATGCAATTACGACGCCGCTGCCACAGATGCTGGAGAGTGCTTTTACGTCGATCCAGGATTCAACTGCGACGGCACTTCGCTGTGCACGGAAGATCTCAACGGCAACGGTGCTGTGGATGTGGGGGATGTGTTGCTCGTTCTCTCGGAATTCGGCTGCGTTTCGGGCTGCACGACAGATTTGACCGGCGACGGGTTTGTGGCCGTGGACGACATTTTGTTGGTGTTGTCGGTGTTTGGCAGCTCCTGTGAGTAATTTGGGCGACGCCCATGGCAAACCCTGCAACACGTGAATGGCGAAGCACCTTGACGGTGTGGAGCCCCGACGACTTGGACGCGGCTGACCGCGAACTTCTTCGTGAGGCGCACGAAGCCGCGTCCAAGGCGTACGCCCCGTACAGCCTTTTTCAGGTGGGAGGGGCCGTGCGTCTGGAGGACGGTACGGTGGTGCGTGGCAGCAACCAAGAAAACATGGCCTACCCGTCCGGCATGTGTGGAGAACGCGTGGCCGTGTTCGCGGCTGGCGCGCAACATCCTGGCGCGGTGATGCGTGCCGTCGCCATTGTCTCTCCGTCACCCAAGGCGATTTCCGAGGCCTTCATGCCTTGCGGGGGGTGTCGTCAGGTTCTGGTTGAGGCGGAGCGTCGCCAAGGCCAGCCCATGCGTGTGATTCTCCAGGTCCGAGACGAGGAGGTGATGATTTCTGAAAGTGCCGTCAACCTCATGCCGTTCGCCTTTGAAGCACAAGGCTTGGGAGGTCAGGAATCCTGATCCTCGCGGTAGGCGTCTGCATGAATGTCCGTGACGGCTCGGCCTGAGGGGTCGACAACATGTTGAAGACGGGCATCCCATTCCAAGGCTTTTTCCGTGCTGCAAGCCACGGATTTTCCGCCAGGGACCGTGGACGCGGCCGAGGCCGAAGGAAAGTGCTGCTCAAACATCTCCCGGTACCAGTATCCCTCCTTAGTGGAAGGGGGATTGATGGGGAAGCGCATGGCGGCTCGCGCCAAATCGGTGTCCGAGACCCGAGCCTCGGCTTCGGCTTTCAAGGTGTCGATCCAATTGTACCCCACGCCGTCCGAGAATTGTTCCTTTTGGCGACGCAAGATGGATTCGGGCAACAGACCTTCAAAAGCCTTGCGAATGGCCTCTTTTTCCAGTTTGCCTTGTCCGGCCATCTTGGCCTCAGGATCGAGGTTCATGGCGTAGTCGATGAAGTTGCGGTCGAGGAAGGGCACCCGCGCCTCAATGCCCCAAGCCATCATGCTTTTGTTGGCCCGGGCACAATCGTATTTGTGCAGGTCGAGAACTTTTCGAACCGTTTCCTCATGGAATTCCTTCGCGTCAGGGGCGAGGTGGAAGTAGAGGTAGCCGCCAAACAGTTCGTCCGCACCCTCGCCGCTGAGCACCATCTTGATGCCCATGGTGCGAATGCGGCGGGCCATGAGGTACATGGGGGTGGACGCCCGAATGGTCGTCACGTCATACGTTTCAATGTGTTTGATGACTTCGCTCAACGCGTCGAGGCCTTCTTGGACCGTGTAGGTCAGGCCGTGGTGCACCGTGCCAATGAATTCTGCGACCGCGGCGGCCGCCTTCAGGTCGGGACTTCCCTCAAGGCCAATGGCGAAGCTGTGCACCTTGGGCCACCAAGCTTCAGAGGTGTTGTCGTCGTCGACGCGTTGTTGGGCGTGACGCATGGCGAGCGCAGCGACCACAGAGGAATCAAGGCCACCTGAAATCAGAAGTCCGTAGGGGACGTCGCCCATAAGGTGCGACTGCACGGATTGGTCCAAGGCGTTGTGAAGTTCTTCGGGGAGGTAAGGTTGCTTGGGATGCGTCTCCCAAGCCATCCAATCCCGTTGGTATCGGTTGACCGGGGCTGCGTCCTCCGAGGACAAGGTGTGGCCTGGAGGGAAGGGTTGGACCTCCACACACACGTCTTCGATGGCTTTCATTTCGGATGCGACCCAGGTTTGGTCTTGGGCATCGCGACCGTAATACAAAGGGATGATCCCAATGGGGTCGCGCCCGATCAGCCACCTGCCACTCTCCGGCTCGTGCAAGACAAACGCATACATGCCTTCCAAGTGGAGCACCAAATCTGCGCCATGCTGACGGTAGAGAGGAAGAATGACTTCGCAATCCGATCCGGTGAGAAACGGCTCTCCTTGGAGGGCGCCACGCTTGAGTGTACGGTGGTTGTAAATCTCCCCGTTGACCGCCAGAAGGGTTCCTGTTTGAGGGTCGGTCAGGGGTTGTGAACCGCTGGCGACATCGACAATGGCGAGGCGCTCGTGGGCGAGAACGGCCGAGGGCGTCTGGACGACGCCAGACCAATCTGGGCCCCGGTGGTGTTGGCGAGAGGATGCACGCAGGACCAAATCTCGGTGGGATTCACTGCTGCCAGTGATTCCCAGCAGGGCGGTGATGGAGCACATGGGGAAGTGTGATGTCAGGGTGAGGAACGCACGCGGTTCATTTCCACCCGTTCCAATTTGAAGATACGAATTCCGCATTAGCTTGCCAACATGTTGATGAGCATTGTGGGCATGGGTGTTCTGTTGGGAATCGCCTATGCGTTTTCAAGGAATCGAGGGGCCATTTCGTGGAGAACGGTGTTGGGTGCCTTCGCCCTCCAGCTGGGGCTGGGTGCATTCGTACTGAAGGTGTCGTGGGGTCAAGCTTTGCTGGCGTCCATGACCGAAGGCGTGAATCAATTGCTTTCCTATGGAGATGCCGGCATTGGCTTTTTGTTTGGCGGACTTGTTGCGGAAAGTGTCGGGTTCAGTTTTGCCCTGAAGGTGCTACCGATCATTGTGTTTTTTGCGGCATTGATTGCGGTTCTGTATCACATCGGGATCATGAAATGGATCATCCGCATCATCGGAGGCGCACTGCAACGCGTGTTGGGAACGTCTCGTGCAGAGTCCATGAGCGCCACGGCCAACATTTTCGTGGGCCAAACGGAGGCTCCCCTCGTCGTGAAGCCATTCATCGCAACGATGACCCAGTCCGAGTTGTTCGCCGTCATGGTAGGAGGACTTGCCTCAGTGGCCGGTTCTGCGCTCGCGGGCTACGCGTTGATCGGGGTCCCCGTGGAGTACCTGATTGCGGCGTGTTTCATGTCGGCACCGGGTGGGCTGCTCTTTGCCAAAATGCTGATGCCCGAGACCGAGACCCCGCTCGCAGAGCTCCCTGAAGTGTCCGACGAAGAAGCGCCTGTGAATGTCATCGATGCTGCGGCCAATGGGGCATCGTCAGGGCTTCATTTGGCCTTGAACGTGGGGGCCATGTTGTTGGCATTTGTGGCGCTCATCGCCGTGGTGAATGGGGTCCTTGGAGGCGTGGGCGGCTGGTTTGGCATGCCTGAGCTCACCCTTGAGTTGTTGCTGGGCTGGCTGTTCAGTCCGCTGGCTTTTTTGTTGGGCGTGCCTTGGGCTGAGGCGGTGACAGCAGGATCGTTCATTGGGCAGAAACTGGTGGTCAATGAATTTGTGGCATACTTGAACTTCGCGCCTTACCTCGCCGAGGGGGCTGATGTGGTGCTGTCGCCCAAAACCAAGGCCATTGTCTCCTTTGCACTCTGCGGCTTCGCCAACCTCAGTTCCATTGCCATCCTGCTGGGGGGCTTGGGAGGGATGGCCCCCTCACGACGCAAAGACATTGCCCGGATGGGCTTGCTCGCGGTGATGGCAGGGACGATGTCCAACTTGATGTCGGGCACCATTGCCGGGCTTTTTGTGGCGATGGCATGAGCAAAGAGCGCAGCGTAGGCTTGCCCCAGGAGTGGATTCGCAAAAAGCGGGACGGGGGGCGCCTGACCTTGCCGGAAATCACGGCGTTCGTAGAAGGCGTGACCTCGGGTGCAGTAACTGAAGCCCAAATTGCGGCCTTTTCCATGGCGGTGTTTTTCCAAGACCTCGATGTGGAGGAGCGCGTGGCGCTGACGCTGGCGGTGCGGGATTCCGGCCGGGTGCTCACCTGGGACGACTCCCGGCTGCATGGCCCCATTCTCGACAAACACAGCACCGGGGGGGTAGGCGACACCGTGTCGCTCATGCTTGCACCCATGCTGGCTGCGTGCGGTGCGCACGTTCCCATGATTGCAGGGCGTGGTTTGGCCCACACGGGCGGAACCATTGACAAGCTCGAGGCCATTCCGGGCTATCAAACGGGGGTGAATGTCTCCCATTTCCAGCGGGTTGTCGAGCAACATGGTTTTGCCATCGTGCGCCAGACCGAAGACTTGGCCCCTGCGGACCGAAGGATGTACGCCACGAGGGATGTCACGGCCACCGTGGAGCACCTCGGCTTGATCACCGCATCCATTGTCTCCAAAAAACTTGCAGCGGGCCTTCAGGACCTCGTTCTTGATGTCAAATGTGGGAACGGGGCTGTCATGCAAGATGAAGACACTGCACGCACGCTTGCCCAGAGCATGGTGGACGTCGGGAACGGGGCAGGCATGCGTACCTCAGCCTTGTTGACGGACATGTCTGTGCCCTTGGCGTGGTCGGCAGGGAACGCTTTGGAGGTTCAGGAAGCCGTGAATTATTTTCAAGATCCTGCATCGCGGCATCCGCGATTGAACGAAGTCACCTTGGCTTTGGGCGAGGCTTTGCTCGTACAGGCCGGGGTGCACGAAGATGCACGCAGTGCGCGGGCTGCGCTGGAGCGGGTTCGCGACAACGGCAAGGCACTGGATTGCTGGGCGAAAAGCATCGAAGCCATGGGGGGCGATGCCCGCGTGACCGATCATCCTGGGGCCGTCCTTTCACAGGCACCCGTGGTTCGGGAAGTCAAGGCTCCGCGTTCGGCCACCTTGACGGGGTACGACGTCCGACAGGTGGGGATGACGGTGGTGGAACTCGGCGGCGGAAGAACCCAGCCCGATGCAGTCATTGATTCATCCGTGGGGCTGTCCCAAATGGCGCTCGTAGGCTCCCAATGCGAAGCTGGCGAGACCTTGGCCATCATTCACGCGCGCAACGAAGGCGATTGGCTTCGGGCACAAGCGCGCTTTCTCGCGGCACTGGAGTGGGACGGACCGACCACGACGCCGAAGGTGATTCGAGGGGTTGTGGGGAGACCGTCCTAATGCCCTCAAACCTCCAGAGTGCGCCCCCCAAGCCACAAGCCCAAAGACTTTTTGGGGCTTTTGGAAACAGGACGGAACACCGTACTTTGAGCCATGGTCAAAGTCAAAATGTTCGCAGGGGTCGATGCCCGTGCCGAGCCTGCCGAGGACATGCCGCCGTTGGATGCTGCCGCATTCTATGAGGTGGTGGATTCGAGAAGGAGCACCCGGATTTTCGCGGCAGACCCGGTTCCAGAGGACGTCATCGATCGATGTGTGGACGCGGCCCAAAAAGCCCCCAATTCTTCCAACCTTCAGTGCTGGGAAGTCCATCACGTCAAATCAAAAGACAAGAAGAGCGCCTTGGTGGAGGCTTGCTTGGGGCAACCAGCAGCCGCCACGGCTCCTGAATTGTTCGTGTTTGTGGCCCGACCTGATTTGTGGCGCCGCAACAACGCGTGGACTTTGGCCGAATTTGACCGGAGGGGCAACATGCCTGAGCGGGCGTATCAGTATTTCACCAAAATCACCCGGATTGCCTACACACAAGGAGTGTTTGCATGGGTCAAGCGCCTTTGGTTTCCACTTCGGGGATTGACAAAAGCCACGCCGAGGGAACCCATCGGGTGGGCGGACATGCGCGTTTGGGCCCACAAAAGCACGGCGCTTTCCGCGGCGCATTTCATGCTTTCCATGCGTGCCGAGGGCTTTGACACGTGTCCAATGGAAGGAATGGACAGCAAAAGGGTGAAGCACATTCTCCAACTGCCACGTCGAGCCGAAATCTGCATGGTTGTGTCGGCGGGAAAACGCACGGAAAAAGGGGTCTACGGCGAGCGGTTTAGGTTTGACAAGGACACGTTTTACAAGCGGCACTGACGTTGTTTCGGTCTAATCGAGTTCAATGGTGTTCTTTCGTGTTCAAAACAGTTCGTTTGGCTGGATATTGAGCGGACATGTACGATTGTTCGAAATATTTGTCTGCAGCCTCGGAGAGGGGGCTCCTGAACCAAAAGTTCGTTTGACGATGACCTGTCCTCTGGGGCGGGTCATTTTCTTTGGGGGTGGTGCCCCCATTGCTGCACCAACGTGACGATCCGCCGCGAGAAGCCCTTGTATCCTGTCAGATTGGCTTGGTGCTGGACATGGGCCATGCACAAGTCGGGTTCGGCCAACTCCAGTGCGTGCATGGCGCCGTGGTACCAAAGGCCGAGTGTCCTCGATTCAAAGGACTCTTTCATGGGCCATTCAATGCTCTTGAGAAGGTGCTTGGCATTTTCTCGGTGGCCGAGCATGATGCCGTTCCAAACCTGCCTGACAGAGAGGATCGTGTCGATGGCCGGATCTCGGTTGTACCAATCTTGTTGGGCGCGAAACTCCTCCACGTTGGTGTCGACAGCTTCGACCACTTCTTGGTCTCCTGACAAGACAGCCCAATCGGCCATGTTGAAGGCGAAATAACAACTTTGGTGTGCCCATCGAGGCCAAATGTTGCGGTCCTGCAAGAGTCCTTGCATGATCAGCTCTTTGGCTTGTGGGAAAGGAGCGGTCTTTTCAGACTGAGAATCGGAGTTCAACAAGAGTTGAATGCCAAGGATGCGCGATTGAATCAAGGGGTGGCATCCCGGATTCAGCACGGTCTGCGCAGGCAAAAGAGGCGCCACGGAGGCCCATGGTGCGCCTTGGGCCACCATCCCGGCAGCCAACAGTCCTTTTCCGTACAAGACCTCTGAAGGGGATTTCGCCACTTGGAGATAGGAGTTGACCATCTCCACTCCAAAGGAATTCAAGAAATCGAGGGGCGGGAATTGCTCAATCAAAAAGCGAAGAAGATGCGCGTGCTTGACAAGGCGCATCCAAAGGGCGACGTCGAACGTGCCACGCTCATAAAAACGGCAGATGGACGTTTTAAGTCGCTCAAACTCTGAGGCTGTCAAATGAAAATGTGCAGGGTCGCTGTACTTCTCGATGATTCGCTCCATGTCCTTGTGCGCCTCTGACTGGCTCCATTCCAATTTGGCGTCGACTTTCCGGTTTTCAGTCCGCGGCCTGGCTTCATTGCGCTCGGCGTCTCCTTCCGGAGGCGACAGCCAGACTTTTCCCAACCCGCTTCTTTGCGAAGGAAGCGATGTGGCCTCAGGTTGCCGTTGGTGCGCGGATTCCCAGGCGCGATAGGAGGGATGTCCCACATAGCGCGCCAAGGTGTTCAATGTGGTTTGAGAGAAGTTCCCTTGTTTGGGAATCAACTTGAAGAACCGACGCAGCGTGGACACGCTGATCGGAAAACGACCGTCAAAGGCCCGCAATTCTTCGCTCAAGACTTCGCAGTCTCGTGTGCAAGTGACTTGAATGCCAATTGTGCGCTCCACATCAAGGCGCAAATGGTTTAGCAAAGGGGGATTTAGAGCGGCCATGGTCAATCAAGGGCCTTCAGCTCGTTCCAATTCACGCGATGGAGACGTTCTTTCCCGGCCAACCACAAGGTACGGCCGCTGGGAGAAAAGCGAGCGACATAAGCGCTGCTGTCACTTGCGTGATGCCATGAATGCCCTGCATCTAAGCTGACATCCACGCCGTCGAAGCCCACGGCAACAACCTCTTGAGGTCGAGTGGGGTGATGTTGAATGCAAGACCGATAGCCTGGTCCAAGGCCTTCGGAGATCAACGACCAGTTGTCGCCACCATCGGTGGTTTCGATGAGGTTTCCGGTGTTGTTTTCAGGCTGCTCCCAATGTCCTCCGATGGCAAGTCCGTGATTTCCGTCTGCAAAGGAGGCGCCGAAGACCCCTGTCATTGTTTCGCCTTGTCGGATGGGGAGCTCCATGGCTTCCCACGTGGCACCTTTGTCTGCGCTGCGCAAACATCGTGAGGCGATGCCCCCGGTGAACACCCACGCCGTGTCGCCCTGAATGCAAATGTTGCCATTGGATGCGGCAAACCCAGCCTCTCCATCGGTGTGTTGAGGCACGCGATCACAAGGGATTGGCGCCCAAGACGTCCCGCCGTCGCGTGTCACGAGCAAGGTCAAACACCCCCCAACAGGATCCCCAAAGACAAGCCCCTCACGTGGATTCCACCACGACATGGCATCGAGAAATACGCCGGCGCTTGTGTCGTGATAACACCACTCGGGTTCAAGGGATTGAAGTTTGGTTTGGGCAATCCAAGCAGGTGAGGAAATGGATGCGGCAAACCAGTGGGTTCCATTCGTGGCGGAGGATCGGAACGAGGGCGTGGAGGAGTCTGGGGCCATCCACTGTGCGTGCGTCCACTGGCGTCCCGCATTGGTGGTTTGACCTGTCCACCCATTGGCACCCGCATAGCGAATGTGGTGCTCTCCCAGCACGTCGAGCGACCGGATGGATGTGGGGGCCGTCCATGTGGTCCAGGACGGTTCCTTTTGGCAAGCGAGAAACGCACCTGCAAGGGCAAAAAGCAACACACGGCATCCATTCATGATGCGAATGTGAAAAAGAACAGGTCCATTTGGTGAAGAAAATCAGAAATATGCGAGCGTGTTTCCGCGACGACAAGGCCCAACTTGGTCTCGATGATGCCTACAATGAGATCGTTTGTCGCTTGGACGTTTGCCCTGATGGGCTTTTCGTCATCTGCATGGTCGCAAGGTGCAGGGGCTTGGGTGACCCTTGATGGCGGCAGCGGGCCAGACTCCATGGAAGTGCTTCCAGGCGTCACTGTTCAATTGGGCTGCCTTGAGGAAGAGGCCTTTCTTGTTCAGGCGTCGGATGCAGATGGACGGCTGCCCAATCCGAGGTTGTCTCATTCTTGTCCTGACGGTTGTTGGGCCACGTTCAGTTTCGTGGGCTACGAAACCCAGACCTTGTCCTGCGACCGGATCGAGGAATCTGGCGGTCGCATCGTGATGTCTCCTTTGGCCGAGGCCTTGGATGCTGTCGTCGTCACCGCCAGCATTTCAGGTTCGACCGTGCAAGAGGAAACGGTGCCCGTCACGGTGCTGAAGCCCTATTTGGCGGAGGCTGCCAACGCACTGGATTTGAAAGGACTCGTCTCGAAGACCCCAGGAGTGTCCATCTTGGACGGGCAGGTGAGCATTCGAGGAGGAAGTGGATACAGTTATGGCGTGGGCAGTCGTGTCCAAATGCTGCTCGACGGTTTGCCGCTGTTGTCCGGAGACCTCGGGGAGATCTGGTGGTCTTACTTGCCCATGGAGCACGTGGGACAAGTGGAGGTGGTCAAGGCCACAGCGTCTTCCATGTATGGGTCGGGCGCGTCGAATGGCGTCATCCACATGCGGACGGTTTGGCCAGGCGCCGATCCAGAAACGGTGGTCAGTGTCTTCAACGGTGTCTACTCCGACCCCGATTCGACCCAATGGCGTTGGTGGGATCAGAGTTATTCGCCCATTTCCAACGGCATGAGCGTTTCGCACAGGCAGGCCTTTGGCAAGCTGGACGTGGTGGCCGGTGGCAGTGTGTTTTCAGACAAAACCTACCTTTCTGTGGGGCATGAACAACGCATTCGGGGCAACGCCAAATTCCGACATCGACACTCCCCCAAATGGCAGTTTGGTGGGGCCATCCAAGGACAATACCAGCAAATGGGCAGGTTCATCTTGTGGGACGACTTCACGACGAATGCGTACTTGCCCATGGAAGGCACCTCGAGTGAAGACCGCTGGGCCAATTGGCACGCCGATGCGTGGGCCACGTACGCGCCACTGGAAGGGGGGACGCATCACCTGAACACCCGGGTGTACCAAACGTCCAGGTACGGCTCCGGTCCCGAACCCACCATGACCAGCACGTTGAGCATGGGCCAATACCGCTACGCCAGGACCATCGGTGAGCACTTGAGCATTCAGGTGGGCGGCTTTGGCTCGGCGCAGAAATCATTTTCCAGCCTGTATCCGGGCATCGAGTTGTTGACGTTCAATGTGGCGCAATTCGACCAAATCGAGTGGGCCAAGCAAGGATGGAAAGTCGCGGGCGGTGTGCGCTTCGAACGCAACCTCAACCCAGGAATCTTTTCGGAATCGTCGGGGCCGGTGTGGCGGTTTGGGTTGAATCGGGAGCTCACACCTTCCACCAACCTGAGGTTGTCCTATGGAGAGTCGTTGCGGTTTGCCTCGCTCGCTGAACGTTACGTGGAAGGCACCTTGACCGACGGCATCAACATTCGCGGAAACATCGACTTGCAGAGCGAAGCGGGAAACAACTGGGAGCTTGGGCTCGTGCAAGAGTTGAAAGGAGACGCCGGCAGTTTGCTGCTCGAGGGGGCGGCCTTTGTGCTCAATTACGACGAGATGATTGAGTACACCCTTCAGGCCGCGACCGATTCCAATGGGACCATCATCATCGAGGATGGCGTCCCTCAGTTCTACTTCCAGCCGCTCAATTTGGGGCGCACCCGCATTGCAGGTTTTGAGCTCAGCGCGGTGGGTGAAGGCCAAATCTTGGGGGTCCCCATGCGCACCGTCGCAGGATACACGTACAACTATGCCGGCGATTTGACCAACGACACCGCCCAAGTCAATGTGGGCGTCTTTTTGGACAATTTCTTGACCTCCAACGATTCGACTGCGAGAGACAGCTTGGTGGCGGCCGGCTCGCTATTGAAATACAGAAACAAGGGCGCGCTCAAGGTGGATGTGGAATGGGACATGGGCCCATGGACGGCGGGCATTGCCTTGAACCACCAGAGCTTCATCGATGCTGTGGACTGGTATTTCGAGGAGTTGATTGGGGGGTTGGTCAACTACCGTGAGCAATTCACCGATGGGGCCAAACGCTGGGACGTGCGCCTCGCATACACGGCCCCCAAGGGACAACGGTTTTCATTGATCGTCAACAACGTCACCAACGGCATTGTCAGCACGCGACCGGGCATTCTTGGCGCACCCAGGCATGTGATGTTGCGCTTTGACACCACCTTTTGAGGACGCGCTGTGCAACCCTGTCCGGGAAGTGGCAGTCCTCCCTCAGGGCGGCTTAATTTCGCACCATATCGGAATCAGACCATACCTATCTCATGAAATTGAAAACCACCTTTTACGCCGTGTTTGCTTCGGTTTTGATGACTGCCAGTTCAGCAGGCTTCACGCAAGCGCATCTGCCGGGCGAGTTCATCGTCATGTTCCACACTGAACAAGATGGGGCAAAGTGGGCCGAACAACACGGCCTTGAGCACGTAGATGTTCTCTCGCCACGGGCGCACATTCACTTGTTCAAGGCTGCCAGCGTTTCCACGCCTGCGCAAGATTGGGCCGTACTCCGCACCTTGCGCGAGGACGAGCGCATCGAAGCCGTGCAATTCAACCACACAGTCCAAAACCGCGAAACCCTTCCCAACGACCCGCAGCTCGGCCAGCAATGGCACCATGTGGAAAATGGGGATCACGACATTGACAGTGACCTCGCATGGGACATCACCACGGGTGGTGCGGCGGCCGATGGCTCCCGCATCGTGGTGGCCGTCCTTGAAGGAGGCGGTTCCAACTACAACCACGTGGACCTCATCGACAACCACTGGGTGAACGACGCCGAGATCCCCAACAACGGGGTGGACGACGACGAAAACGGTTTTGTCGACGACTACAACGGCTGGAATTCGGGCAGCAACAACGACGCCATCGCCGCAGGCGGACACGGCACGTCTGTGAGCGGCATGATTGGTGCTGTGGGGGACAACGGCAACGGAGGTGTCGGGGTGAACTGGGACGTGGACATCATGCAGGTGGACATGGGCGGTGGCCTCACCGAGTCCAACGTCATTGCGGCGTACAACTACCCCTATGAGATGCGCGCCATCTTCAACGAGAGCGACGGTGCACGCGGAGCCTTTGTGGTGGCCACCAACGCCTCTTGGGGCATCGACTTGGCCAACCCAGCCAACTACCCGGTGTGGTGCGCCTACTACGACGACCTCGGCGCGCAAGGCATCCTCAACTGCGGTGCCACAGCCAACGCACAGTACAACATTGACACGCAGGGAGACATGCCCACAGGATGCAGCTCACCTTACATGGTGGCAGTGACCGCGACCAACGACAACGACGTGCGCACCTTCTCCGGTTATGGCGCCACGACGATTGACCTCGGTGCGCCAGGGGAGGCGGTGTTTTTGCCCAGCGGCTCTACCGGCTATGGCAACACCAGCGGAACTTCTTTTGCGAGCCCCTGTGTGGCCGGCGCCATCGCCTTGGTGTACAGCGCGCCTTGCCCTGACCTCATGGGGTTGGCCTTGAGCAACCCGCAGGCGGCCGCCGATTTGGTGCGAGGGTACATCTTGGACGGCACAGACGAGGTGAGCAACCTCATTGGTGAAACGGTCACAGGCGGGCGACTCAACGTGTACAACGCGCTCGAGCTTGCCTTGGCCAACTGTGGCCCCATCGAATGCAGCACGGACAGCATCTACGCTTCTGCTTCATGCGTGTACGATGCTTCCTTGGGAGAGGTGGTCACCGAAATTGAGATGGGGGTTGAGCTCGGGTCCTTCTTGTGCTCAACGACCACGGTTTGTCAGTCCAACGACCTGGACAGCCTCGATGCATCGTGCGATTCGCTCGCAATTGCTTCAGGCGAGACCTACACCTTTACTGGGGTGTACCCCAGTGCGAACTACGAATTCTACGTGACTGTCGATTCGTTGGTGTCTGAAACGGTGATGGTGATGACGCCGGCGTGCGACACGCTTGTGCCAGGATGCACCCTCGAATTCGATGCTTACGGCAATGAGGCCTTGAACTTTGACCCCTTGGCCACGATCGACGATGGGTCCTGCGAATTTCCATGCGTGGATTTTTCACTGACCATTTTGACCGATTGCTGGCCAGAAGAAGTGGGCTGGGAGTTGTTGCTCGGAGAGACCGTGGTGGCCTCTGTGAATGCGGGGGATTACAATGAGGCGGAGACCGAAGTGTCTTTCGAGCAGTGCATCACGCAGGGATGCTACACGTTTGTGCTGACAGACGAATACGGCGACGGACTCAATGGTGCGCAATGGAACCAATGCGGAGTGGATGGCGATTACATGGCAACAGACTCTTCAGGCATGGTGCTCTTCCAAATGGAGGCTGCGGACTTTGGCGATGAAATCCAACACGAATTCTGCTTGCCGGCCATCTTTGGTTGCACCAATCCAGATGCCTGCAATTATGATGCTTTGGCCAACACCGACAACGGGTTGTGTGAGGTTCCAGGCGACGCTTGTGACGATGGAGATGACAACACGGTCTTTGATGTGATTGGCGACGATTGTCTTTGTGCTGGCGTCCCCGCAGTCTTCGGCTGCACAGATGAAGAAGCCTGCAACTACAATGAAGCCGCCAACGTGGATGACGAATCTTGCTACACATTGGGAGCGGGAAGCATTTCGGGTCCGTTGTTCCCCTTCGCGGGGGATGTGTCCACTTACACCTACAACGGTGCTGTGGGAGACAATTTTGAATGGAGTGTCACGGGCGGAGAGGTCACTGAAGGGCAAGGAACCAACGTCATTCAGGTCACATGGGGCACCGATCCCGGTGCAGGTGTTGTGACCGTCATTGAAAGCGATGCCACAGGATGTGAAGGCGAAGTGATTCGCACCATTCAAATCTTGGAAGTGGTGGATGCCGTGGAAGGGCTTGATGTGTTGGCACTTGCCTTGATCCCCAATCCCGCCCACGGTCGTGTGATGCTTCAATGGGGACACTCGGAGATTCAACAGCTCAGCGTCGTTGTGTATGACGTGCTCGGGGCGGAGGTCATGCAAGCCACCACGACTGCGTGGTTGGACATTGACGCTTTGGCTCCGGGGCGCTACACCGTGGTGGCGAAAACCACCCAAGGTCGTGCGACGGTGCCTTTGATGGTTCAGTAACGCATTGCGAACCCCATGGAAAAGGGCCGGCCTCGAGTGAGGTCGGCCCTTTTCGTTGTCCGGTGGCGGCTGCATTCGATGCCTTAGGAATCAAAGCGGTTTCGGAGTTCCAACACTTGGGCCTCTGTCCATCCGTGAACATGTGCGCGCAACGCTTCTGCATCCGTCATGTGGACGGCCTCACCAATGCGAACCGCCACATCGATGTGTTTGGCGCCAAAGTGGTGGAAGGCGTGCGGGATGAACCACGATTTGTCAACCCATGCAATGTCGGAGTCGCGGTACTCGAGCGCCACGGGAACAATGGGGAAGCCCTCTTCGGCGCACGTGTAGAACATGCCTGGGCGGTACTCGAGCAATTCAGGCCCTTTGTAAGTGGTGCCTTCGGGAAAAATGACAATGCCCATGCCTTCCTGAAGGCGGTTGCGCACGGCTGCGCGTGTGGCGCGTCGGCTGTCTTTGCTCTTTCTGTCCACCCAAATGGTGCCGAGCAAGGAGGCACCCCATCCGATGACAGGCCACGATTTGGACTCCACACGACCGACATACACCACGGGGAAGCCCACGGGAAAGAGGATGGCATCCACGTATGACCGATGGTTGCCCATGAGCACGGCCGGTTCTTCCGGAAATTGGCCTTCCCATTGGATGCGCACGCCCATGATGCGTTGCACTTGTTGCACAAAGGAGACAAAACGTCGATGGATGTAAGCGCGCTTGGCCTCGACACTCGACGATGACACTCGCATCCAGGTGAATGTCAAAAGCAGCCTGCCAATTGTGGCCAGGGACAACAACAGGAACAGGACAATTCGAATGAAAGCTCGGATGGGGCGCATAAGCATGAGATTCAGCGCCGAAGGTACGCCGCGTCTCACTTCAATGGGGTTGAAACAAGTCAAGCCATGGCGAAGGATCGGCCATCTCAAAAGAGCCTGCGACGGCGCGCACCATCTTCTTGGCTGGCGCAATGTGCAGGTCGGTCGTTTGACCTGTTTCGGGATGAGGCCAAGCGAGGTGGGTGCAGGTGAGGTGCAGGCCGTGCCCGGTGTACAAGGGGGGAGTGCCGTAAATGCCATCCCCAATGACAGGATGGCCCAGGGCCGCGGCGTGCCTGCGAATTTGATGTGTGCGTCCGCTTTGGAGAGACCATTCCACCAAGCTTGCCTGCCCGTGCACGCCCCACCGCCGATGACCAAGGCAACGAAAGTCCGTGCGACTCACCTTGCCCTCAAGTTGCATCGCAATGAGGCCACGGCGCGTGTCGAGTCTTCCCGCAACCCAAGCGTGGTAGGTTTTGGTGACGTCATGCCAGTGGGCCTGGAAATGCCGGCGGGCTTGGTCTGATTTGGCGACCAAAACAGGACCTCTTGTGCCATAATCGAGCCGATGGACTGCGGTCACTCGAAACGAGGAAGCGGGCCATTTTGCATGCAACCAAGAGGCAAGGTTCTGGGAACCTTTTCCATGCATGGACAGGCCTGCAGGTTTCAACACCACGGCATGAGATGCATCTTCGTAAAGGACGTTCATGGAAGGAGCGATGGGACAAAGTACATAGATCAGCCTTTGGCG
>CBFHRO010000010.1:0-47130 GCA_965658245.1 uncultured Flavobacteriales bacterium | reverse complement strand
CTTCCCCGACGTGATGCCCCTGTTGCCCAACCTGTTGGACGACTGGAAAACGCACCCGGTGTCCTCCCTCGTGATGACCCGTTGCTTCCCTTGGAACGACGGATCGCGCGTGGCCCTCATGGGGGATTCCGCGCACGCCATCGTTCCCTTCTACGGCCAAGGCATGAACAGCGGCATGGAAGATTGCACGGTGTTGGACGCCTTGCTTGAGGAAGACGACAACTGGGACCGAATCATGGCCCGCTACACCGCATTGAGGAAACCTGCGGGCGACGCCATTTTGGAGTTGGCGTTGCAGAACTACATCGAGATGCGCGATCTGACCGGAGATCCCGCCTTTCTCAGACAAAAGAAGCTCGAGGCACGTTTGCAACAAAAGCACCCTGACCGCTGGCTCCCGCTGTACTCGCAAGTGACGTTCAGCCACACACCCTACCACGAAGCCTTGGCACGTGGACGGCAGCAACAGCGCGCGATGGAAAGCGTGATGGCAGACGCCGAGAAGTGGAATGACTTTGACGACGACCGCTGGATGGAGGCTGCCTTGCAGACCTTGGATGAACTCCAAAACGCCGAGGCTTGACGCGCACCCTGACCTCGACGCTGCTTTTCGTGGCATCGGTCTCGACGCTTCTGTCGCAAGGGGTTTGGGACAGCCCCTTCGAATCCACCCTTCGCACCCACGAAAAGAAGGCATGGACGATGTCCGGCGGAACGAGCATGCTCATGGGCATGCCCACGCAGGTTGAAAGTGCGTGGGTCCTCAACCATGGCACCGTGGAGGCGCCGGAACTCGACACTTTGCATCAGGGCATTTGGCGGGCGGAGCCGCTTGCCGGGTGGCAGGTGGGACTGGGTCACCTTTGGTTGCGCGAGGACGCCCTTTGGGCCGATCGGTTGGCTGCAGGAGTCCATGTCAGCCAGACCCGGAACGCCGAATCCTTCTTGGGTGTGGTGAAAGGAACGGGGGCTGACACCAACGTGGTCTTTGTCGACAGCCTGACTCGTACCCAATCCTCTGCTTTGGCTGTGGAGTTGCGGCTGCAAAGCATGCGCGCCGTGGCCACAGGACCGGACGGGTTTGTGGAAGTCCGAGCGGGCATGCGCGCGGCGTACAACCTGTCCCAAACCGACCTCGAAGGCAGCCCCCACTTCTTCGAACCCATGGCGTTGCCATCGTGGCATGTCGCCTTGACAGCAGGTATCGGGTGTGGCTTGAAAATCTACCGGGGCCGGATGGTCCGGATCGGCGTGGATGTGGACGTGCTGCAACTCGCCCAAGCTTCCCAAGAAATGACCCTCCGCGTCGTGAATTCAGATGTGCGCGGTCTGGATTGGATGCAAAGTGGCTACCGACCTTGGCGCGCCACCATGAACGTCGACCTCTACCGCAGAAAGCCAGAGCAAGGCTGCGCAGCGCCCACACGGAGCACGGGGTCCAAAACGCTGTTTGACCCCAAGATGAAAGGCGCGGGAAAAGCGAAAAACAAAGGCCTGAAGAAGGCACTCAAGAAACGCGGTTCCTGAGTCAGGCGTCCTCGCAGAGTTCGACGAGGACCTTTGACGTGTCCGAGGGGTGCAAGAAGGCAATGCGCTTTTGGTCGGCTCCTTCCTTCGGTCCTGAGATGACGCGGTAACCTTCCCCCTCAAGACGGGCGATTTCACCTTCCAAATCGTCCACCAAAAAGGCGACGTGATGCAAGCCTGGTCCGCGCTTGTCGATGTGGCGCGCAATGGGGCCATCAGAGGTGGTGGATTCCAGCAATTCGACCTTGGAGTCGCCCGTTTGGAAAAAGGAGGTCATCACCCCCTCGTCCTTAACTTCCTCTCGCTTGTAGGGCTTCACCCCGAGGACATCGGTGAAAATGCGTTCCGCTTCGGCCAAGTCGGCCACGGCAATGCCGAGGTGTTCCAATCGCTTCATGGGACCAAAATAGGCCTGCCTACCTTTGGCCGCATGAGTGAACAGCATGTTCTGCCTTTGGATTTGAGCGGAAAGCGCGCCTTGGTGTGCGGCGCCTCCCAAGGCATTGGCCTCGCCGCTGCACAGCAGCTCGCGGGACTGGGGGCGCAAGTGACCTTGCTCGCACGCAACCTTGAACGCCTCGAGGCCGCTTTGGCCACCTTGCCCGGAGAGGGGCACACCGTGGCCGTGGCGGACTTTCAAGATCCCGCGGACGTCACGCGGGCCGCAACCGAAGTGCTCGCAGCCGGAGACGTGCACATCCTGGTGAACAACAGCGGCGGCCCTGCCGGTGGCCCCATCACGGAAGCGCATGAAGACGCCTTTCTCGCCACCTTCAACCAGCACTTGATCAACAACCAGAATTTGGCCAAGGCCGTCCTGCCGGGCATGCAGCGCGCGGGCTGGGGACGGATTGTCAATGTGATCAGCACGTCGGTGAAGGCTCCGCTGGCGGGATTGGGCGTGTCCAACACCATTCGCGGTGCCGTGGCCAACTGGGCCAAAACTTGGGCCACCGAGGTCGCCATTCACGGCATCACGGTCAACAACGTCTTGCCCGGCGCCACCCACACGGCCCGATTGACAAGCCTCGCAGAAGCCAAGGCCAAGGCCGCGGGCACCACGCCTGAAGCGGTGCTGGCCGGCATGGCCGCCAAAGTACCCGCAGGGCGAGTGGGACAACCGGAAGAAATCGGGCACGCCATTGCCTTCCTTTGTTCACCGGCTGCTGGGTATATCTCTGGCATCAATTTGCCGGTCGACGGGGGCCGAACGCCTTCCCTCTGACTTACATTCGTCCCTCGAACGTCAATACATACGTCGATGAATTCAGAACACCAAGCCGCGATCCAGGCGTTCATGGATCGGGTTGCCGAGCGCAACCCCAACGAACCCGAATTTTTGCAAGCTGTGGAGGAAGTGGCCGAGGCCATCATTCCCTTCATGGAAGACAACCCCAAGTACAAGGATGCCAACATCCTCGAGCGCATCGTGGAGCCTGAGCGCGTCATCATGTTCCGCGTGCCATGGACCGACGATGCCGGGAATGTGCACACCAACCGGGGATTCCGCATCGAATTCAACAGCGCCATCGGGCCCTACAAAGGGGGATTGCGGTTCCACCCCACCGTGAATTTGAGCATCCTCAAATTCTTGGGCTTCGAACAAATCTTCAAGAACTCCTTGACCACCCTGCCCATGGGCGGTGGCAAAGGCGGGTCGGACTTCGACCCCAAGGGCAAGAGCGACAATGAAGTCATGCGCTTCTGCCAAAGCTTCATGACGGAACTCGCCCGTCACATCGGCCCCAACACAGACGTTCCCGCAGGGGACATTGGCGTGGGGGGGCGGGAAATTGGCTACATGTTTGGCCAATACAAGCGCATCCGCAACGAGTTCACCGGCGTGCTGACCGGCAAGGGCCTCAATTGGGGCGGATCCTTGATACGTCCTGAAGCCACTGGATACGGCTGCGTGTACTTCGCCGAGGAAATGCTCAACCACAAGGGCGACAGCATGAAGGGCAAGACCGTGGCCATCTCTGGTTCCGGCAACGTGGCCCAATTCGCCGCCCAAAAGTGCTTGCAGCTCGGCGCGAAAGTGGTCTCGATGTCCGACTCCAAAGGAACCATTCACGACCCAGAAGGCATCGACGAGGAGAAGCTCGCGTACATCATGAATCTCAAAAATGTGGTGCGCGGCCGCATCAAGGAATACGCCGCGGCCTACAGCTCCGCCGAGTTCATGGAGGGTCAGCGCCCTTGGAGCGTGAGCGTCGACGTGGCATTGCCTTGCGCAACCCAAAACGAATTGAACGGCGAAGAAGCTGCGGCTTTGTTGGCCAATGGCTGCATGTGTGTGGCAGAAGGCGCCAACATGCCGAGTACACCTGAAGCCATTGAAGCTTTCCATGAAGCGGGCATCTTGTTTGCGCCTGGCAAAGCGTCGAACGCAGGTGGTGTGGCCACCTCGGGATTGGAAATGTCTCAAAACTCCTTGCGCTACAACTGGACACGCGAAGAGGTCGACGCCAAGCTGCATCACATCATGAAGGACATCCACGGCCAATGCGTGGCTTACGGGACCAACGAAGACGGTTCCGTCGATTATGTGCGAGGCGCGAACATCGCGGGGTTTGTCAAGGTCGCTGATTCCATGCTTGACCAAGGTGTGGTGTAACTTCGCTGCATGAAAGCTCACCTCGCCAGCCTCATCCACGCCGTTGCCCTCATCGGACTCGGCGGTTATGGATACCTCAGTTCAGACACCCCCTCTGTCACAGCCTTGATCCCTGTGGTCTTTGGGGTGCTTTTGCTCGCCATGAACAATGGAGTCAAGAAGGAAAACAAAGTGATTGCGCACATTGCGGTCCTCTTGACTTTGCTCATCATCATTGGGTTGGTTAAGCCTCTCATGGGAGCCATGGGCCGCGGAGACTCTGCAGCCGTCGCCCGAGTGGCAACCATGCTCGTGCTGGGCGTGCTTGCCATGGTGTCTTTTGTTCGCAGCTTCATCGCCGCGCGTAAAGCAAGAGGCTGATTGAGTTCGATGCAACGATTTGAAGGCCTCACGGGCCGCAAAGTACGCGTGCTTTTGGGGGCGTTGTGTCTGGTTTTTTTGCTCGTTGAATGCGGAGATTCAAGTGACGAGGCGACACCTCAGACTGCCAAAGACATGGGTGCTGCAGGGGTCGATTTGGCCAATGCATCCCGACAATACACCATGAAATGCTCGGTGTGTCATGGCGAAGACGGCGCACCTGTCCTCGCCTCTGCCCCTGATTTGCGGACGAGCACCCTGTCGGTGGAAGAGCGCGTCGCCATCATCGCCTACGGGAAAGGCACCATGCCTCCTCACCACGGGATGCTCGACATGCCCACCATACGAGGCATCGCCGTTTACATCGAGAAATTTCGCAACTGAGGCTTGAACCATGGGAACCAAACGCAAACCCCTGTCCACCGCCAAGCCCGCCGAAACGTGTGTCCTAATCGGACTCGCCACACGGCACCAGCGTCGCGAACAACTCGAAGAGTACTTGGAGGAGTTGGCCTTTTTGGCAGAAACGGCCAAGGCGGAACGGCAACGCACCTTCATCCAAAGTCTGGACAAGCCCGACGTGCGAACGTTTGTCGGTTCGGGCAAGCTTCAGGAGATCAAGGAGTACGTGGAGGAAGAGGACATTGACATGATCATCTTCGACGATGAACTGAGTCCCATCCAATTGCGCAACATTGAAAAGGAAATCCCCGAGCGCAAGGTGCTCGATCGGACCAACCTCATCCTGGACATTTTTGCCCAACGGGCCGCAACCGCCCATGCGAAAACCCAGGTGGAACTCGCCCAATACCAGTACTTGCTTCCGCGGCTCACGAACATGTGGACCCACCTTCAAAAGCAGAAGGGGGGCATCGGCATGAAGGGTCCTGGGGAGAAAGAGATTGAAACGGACCGCCGGGTCATCCGTGACCGCATTGCGCTCTTGCGGAAGCAATTGGCAGGCATCGACAAGCAAATGGCCACCCAGCGCAAGAACCGGGGCCAGATGATTCGTGTGGCCCTGGTGGGCTACACCAACGTGGGCAAAAGCACGCTCATGACCCTGATGTCCAAGAGCGACATCTTCGCCGAGAACAAGCTCTTTGCCACCCTCGACACCACGGTTCGGAAGGTGGTCATTGACAACCTGCCCTTTTTGCTCAGCGACACGGTCGGATTCATCCGCAAGCTGCCCACACAGCTCATTGAGAGCTTCAAGAGCACCCTTGACGAGACCCGCGAAAGCGACATGCTTCTCCACGTGATCGACGTGAGTCACCCTCAATTCGAGGACCACATGGCGGTGGTGGAGCGCACCCTGACCGACATCGGCAGCGACAGCAAGCCCACGATGGTGCTCTTCAACAAAGTCGACCTGCTTTCCGACCCCGAGGGAGAGCGCTCGCCCGAAGATTTGGAGCGCGGCATTCGCGAGCGTTTTGAGGCACTTGGCCACGACGTGATGTTCCTTTCGGCCAAGACCAAAGTGGGGTACGACGTCTTCCGAAGCACCCTGTACGAGCGGGTGAAGGAACTGCACATCAAGCGCTACCCCTACAACCAATTCCTTTACTGAACGCGCGCTTCCGCGTGACATCCCTACCTTCGAGACATGGCGAGCATCCGACAAGAACGCGTGGCAGAACTCCTCAAGCGGGAGTTGAGCATCCTGTTTCAGCGCGAATCCAACACATGGTTTGGGGGGCTGTTCATCACGGTCACCCAAGTGCGCATTGGTCCTGACCTTGGTTTGGCCAAGGTGTACCTCAGCTTCATGGCCACCCCGGACAAAGAGAAGGCCCTGAAAGAGGTCGAAGCCGAAGGATGGCGCGTGCGAAAGGCGTTGGGTGCCAAGGTCGGCAAGCAGCTGCGTCGCGTTCCCGAACTGAATTTTTACCTGGACGACAGCCTCGACTTCGTGGATGAAGTCCAGCGTGCACTCCACTCCTGATTGGACATGAGGCTTCCGGTTCGGTTGGCCTCGAGGTACATCGTCAAACGGCGGTCAGGCACGTTGGTGCATGTCATTTCGGGCATTTCCGTGACCGTCATCGCGGCCGTCGCCGCGGCCATGGTGTGCATCCTGAGTGCCTTCAATGGCATCGAAGACTTGGTGAAGGATTTGTTTGGCACGCTGGACGCCGACCTGGCCATTGTGCCGCACTCTGGCGCGGTGGTTCCCGAGGAATGGGGTGACTTGCTGACGGACGTGCCTGGAGTGGCCGCATGGGCGCCCGTGCTTGAAGCCGAAGTCGTGGTTCGTGCCGACGAAGCCGTGAGGGTCGCCACCCTGCTGGGCGTGGACGCGCGCTACCGGGCGGTGAGCCAAATTGACCGTGCTGTCATTGAAGGGGCGTATGCGCTTGAAGACACCACTCTGACGTGTGGATGCTTGGGGCTCGGGGTCCGCTCGGAGTTGTCCTTGAAAAGCGACAGCCTCAACCCGCCTCTGTTTTCCGTGAGTGCGCCGATTCGTGGCCGAAAACTCGCCCGCCACCGCGAGCGGGCCTTTCGCACGGAAGGCGTCCATGCCTGCGGCACGTTTTCCATCAACGCCGACCTCGACACCCGCTACCTCTTGCTGCCTTTGGAGGCCTCCCAAACGTTGCTCGACCGCGAAGGCGATGTGTCTCGGATTGAAATCAAAGCGATGCCGGGATGGGGCCAAATCGACGTGGCTGAGGAGGTCGAGCGCGCGCTCAAGGCGAAGCTGGGCGACGACGCCTCACGCTTGTCCACCCTGACAAGGGACGAGAAACACAAGTTCATCACCCAGACCAACCGGGCCGAAAAATGGGCCACGTTCGCCATTTTGAGCTTCATTCTCATCGTGGCTGCGTTCAACATCATGGCCTCTTTGACCATGCTGTTGCTGGACAAAAAGCGCGACTTGGAAGTGCTCGATGCCATGGGCATGCCGGTGCGCATGATGGAGCAGGCCTTCGGATTGCAGGGACTGACCATCAACGTCGTCGGCGGTTTGGTCGGCATCGGGCTCGGATCGCTGTTGGTGATAGGACAGGCCGCCTTTGGGTGGCTTCAACTCCAAGGCTCTGTGGTGCCCGCCTACCCAGTTCGCCTCGATGTCCTCGATGTCCTCGGCACGCTTGCCGTGGTGGTGTTGATTGGGGGGGTCGGCTCCTCGGCGATGGTCAGGCATCTGATCCGACGCCAAACCGCATCCTCGACTTAAGCAAACACGTGCGCGCCAAAGTGCGCTTCGATGTCGCAGAGTTTGGCCTCGAGGGCCTCAGGGTTGTCGAGGGTCACCAGCGCGAGGCGGTGCTCCTTGAAGTGAGGCAAGCCCCGGAAGTAATTCGCGTAGTGACGGCGCATCTCCACGATGCCGAGGCGCTCGCCCTTCCATTCAATGCTGTGTCGCAGGTGCGTCCGAACCGCCTTGATGCGCTCGGCCATGTCAGGGGGGCTTCCTGCATCTCCAGTTGCAAAATAGTTTTTCACTTGGCGGAAAAACCAAGGCGCCCCAATCGCTGCTCGGCCGATCATGATGCCATCCACGCCATAGCGGTTCTTGTATTCCAGCGCTTTTTCTGGGCTGTCGATGTCCCCATTCCCAAACACGGGAATGGTCATCCGAGGGTTGTTCTTGACCGCGGCAATCAACGACCAATCGGCTTCTCCCTTGTACATCTGGGCGCGCGTCCGACCGTGGATGCTGATGGCCTTGATGCCCACGTCCTGCAGACGCTCGGCGACCTCGACGATGTACTTGGAGTTGTCGTCCCAACCCAAACGCGTCTTGACCGTCACTGGCAACGAGCACGTGTCCACAATTTCCTTGGTCATGGACACCATTTTGGGGATGTCTTGGAGGATGCCGGCCCCCGCACCGCGACACGCCACCTTCTTGACCGGGCAACCGTAATTGATGTCCACAAGGTCCGGGCCTGCCGCTTCCGAAATCCGTGCCGCCTCGCGCATCGACTCGATTTCCGAGCCAAAAATCTGGATGCCAATGGGCCGTTCGTAATCGAAGATGTCGAGCTTGGCCACACTTTTGGCCGCATCGCGGATGAGGCCCTCCGACGAAATGAATTCCGTGTACATCATGTCCGCCCCGTATTCCTTGCACAAGGCGCGGAAGGGCGGGTCGCTCACATCCTCCATGGGGGCGAGCAACAGCGGGAATTCTCCCAAATCGATGTCTCCAATGCGGACCACGTTCGTCAAAGTTTCCGCAAATTTACGGCGCGACTCCACGTCCCCTTCAACCTCCGCCCATGAGCTTCATCCGCAACGCCTTCCAAACCATGCACCCAGCCGCCCAGGTCGTCATGCTTGGTTGCATCGTTTTGACCTTCATGGCACTTGCGGCCGGCGTGGGCGTGCTGTGGGCCTCTGGCGGCGATGCTGCCCAAATGCAAACCCTCATGCTACAAGGCGCCACCGGAGACCTCGACCGCAATGCAGTGCTGGCAATGAACAACGCCAACCAACTCATGGCGTTCCTGGGCGCCTCCTTGGCCTTTGCCGCGCTGGTGGGCATGCCCTTCTTGGGCCGATTTTTTCTCCATGCGCCCGCCCTCAAGATGTTGGGCCTTGCAGTCGTCATGGCCTTGGGCATGAGCCCTGTTCTCGACTTCACCTACCGCCTCAACGAATGGGCGCTGGTCCCAGGATCTGACCTTCACCAATGGGCTGGGGCCCTCGAAGCCCAAGCCATGGTGCTCACCAAAGCGCTCCTCGCCTTTTCAGGCACTTCTGAGGTTTGGGCGGTGCTGTTCTCGGTCGCGGTGTTGCCTGCGCTGTGCGAGGAATGGCTGTTCCGCGGCACGTTGCAACCCCTCCTGGTCCGCGCCACGGGCAACGTCCACTTCGGCATCTGGGTGTCGGCGGCGCTGTTCAGCGCGATCCACATGCAGTTCTTTGGCTTTGTCCCACGGATGCTTCTCGGCGCGGGTTTTGGCTACCTCGTGGTGTACAGCGGAAGTTTGTGGCCCGCCATCTTGGGTCATTTCGTGAACAACGCCGGCGTGGTCATTGCGGCGTGGTGGATGGGGAGCACGTGGTTGGAGGAAGGCCTCGAACCGCAACCCCTCAGCTCATGGGCGTGGAGCGACTGGGGCACGGCCTTGGTGGCCTTGGTGGCCCTGGGCTGGGCGCTGGACAAGCTTCGAAGAGACGGCAGCCCCACAGGGTATTTGGAGGGGCTGTCCGAGGAAGGCTGACCCCCCGCAAAGGACTTGGATCACGCGCTGGGCCAAGCGGCCTGCACAAAGGCCTTGGCGATGATCAAGTCCTCAGGTGTGGTGACTTTCACATTCCACGGATCACCTTCACACAGGTGGACTTTGTGTCCAGCGGCTTCCATCACGCTGGCGTCGTCCGTGAATTCCGAGCGGTATTCCGTGTCAAACGCCGCCTTCAAGGTGGCCAAATCAAAACACTGTGGCGTCTGGACGGCCCTGAGGACGCTGCGGTCCACCGCCTGACTCGAAGCCCCATCGTGGTCGACACGTCGGTCCATCTGCCGGATGCTGTCTTTCACAGGCACCACGGGCACTGCACTTCCCTGCGCCTCGGCCTGCGCGAAACAACGCTGAATGGTTTCGACCGACGGAAAAGGCCGCACCGCATCGTGGATGCCGACTACGCCGGTGTCAGGCAAGGTGGCCAGGCCGGCCAAGACGGAGTGAAACCGCTCTGCCCCACCTGGAACGACGTGAGTGGCGCCGGCACTGCCGTGTTTGGCCTCGAGCTCGGCGAACTCCTCAAACAAACTCTCGTGCAAGACCAAGGTGACCTCGGCCTCAGGCAGGGCTTCTTTGAAACGGCGAAGGGTCCACCACATCAATGGCAGACCCTCCACATTCAAAAATTGCTTCGCCGTCGTCAGACGCATGCGGGTGCCTGTGCCCCCGGCCACCATGACGACGTAGTGCTTCATAAGGTGTGCGACGAATCAGCCGTTGAAACGCGCACCCACCGCATTCCAGTCCACCACGTTGAAAAACGCGTTGATGTAGTCTGGACGGCGGTTTTGGTAGTTGAGGTAGTAGGCGTGCTCCCACACGTCCAAGCCCAAAATGGGGTTGCCTCCGCATCCCACACCGGGCATGAGGGGGTTGTCTTGGTTCGCGCTGCTGCAGACCTCGAGCTTGCCGTCTTTCTCACATAGCCAAGCCCAGCCTGAGCCGAAGCGCGTGGCTGCAGCCTTGCTGAATGCGTCCTTGAACGCTTCGAAACTGCCGAAGTCGCGGTCGATCGCCTCGCCGAGCGCACCTTCTGGCGCACCCCCACCGTTGGGCGACATGCTGTTCCAGAACAAGGTGTGGTTCCAAAAACCACCCCCGTTGTTCCGCACGGCACCATTGTCGCTGTGGTCGCGGAGCAAGGTGTCAATGTCCTTTCCAGCGAGGTCGGTTCCCTCGATGGCGGCGTTCAATTTGCTGGTGTAACCCGCGTGGTGCTTGCCGTGGTGAATTTCCATCGTGCGGGCATCGATGTGTGGTTCCAAAGCGTCGTGCGCATAGGGAAGGTTGGGGAGCTCAAAAGCCATGTTCTTCGTTGTTGGAGTTGATGTCGTTGTTTGTCTGGCCCAAAGATACAGCGCCGCTTACTCGCACAAGGGAATGGCCCTGCACAAGGGCATGAACGGCGCGCGCCACGCCTTCGTCGCCTTGGTTCAGGACCTCGTACGACGCGGATTCTCCCCAATGCGTTCGGACCACTTGGGCCAAAAAGCGATGCCGCAGTTTGGCGGCCTCTTCTTCCGTAGGCTCACGCCACGGCCAGCCGTCTCGCTCTGCTTGGGCATACACGGCTTCAAGGACACCTTGGCGCCACTGGGGCAAGGATTCGATGTCCCTCGGAGATTGGCACGTTTCGAGGGCCTCGCGGTGCCGGTCCATCCAGCTGAACACCGCATCGCGCAGCACCCCCGTCCAAATCCATTCGCTCACCCACGCACTGGTGCCCGTGCTGTCCCACGGCACAAACACGTCGGGCGCAATGCCTCCACCTCCAAACACTTCACGGCCCATTGGTGTGACGTAGCGCAGGGAATCGACCAAGGGCATGCTGTCCGCATGGTACAATTCACCCGAGGCCAAACGGACGTCAAAATCGTCTTCGTAGTCCGTGTAGGGTTTTTGAATGGCCCGTCCCGTGGGGGTGTAAAACCGTGCAACGGTCAAGCGCAGGGCGCCGGAACCCGGAACGGGAAATTCTTCCTGCACCAACCCCTTGCCAAACGTTCTCCTGCCCACCACCACACCGCGGTCGTTGTCCTGCATGGCACCTGCAAAAATTTCACTTGCGGAAGCCGAGCCTTCGTCCACCAACACCGCCACTGGCCAGTCGGCGTAAGGTCCTTGTCTTCGCGTTTTGTAGGTGCGTCGGGGGGAGGACTTGCCTTCCGTGTAGACAATGGGGTCACCCTCGTCCAAAAACAACTCGACCATGTCCACCACGGCATTCAGGTACCCTCCTCCATTGCCGCGAAGGTCGACCACCACCGAGCGCGCGCCTTGGGCTTCGAGCTGGGCCATGGCCTCCTCAAATTCCTGGGCGGTCCGGGCTGCAAAACGAATGGCCTTCACGTAGCCCACCGAATCCTCGTTCACAAAGGCCGCGACCACACTTTCAATGGGAATCCGATCTCGGGTCAAATGCACCTGAAACGGGCGATCTCGGCGGGACAAGCCGAGCGTGACCTCGGTCCCTCTCGGTCCCTTGAGCAGGTCCATTACTTTTTGGTTGTCGAGTTCAGGGCCCGAGATGGGCGCGCCGTCCACTTCCAAAATGCGGTCGCCCGCTTGGATGCCCGCGGTTTCCGACGGGCCACCTGGAATCGCGGCCACCACCATCAGCGTGTCGTCTTGAATGATGAATTCCACCCCGATCCCTTCAAAGTTGCCCTCCATGTTTTCAGACATCGCGGCCAATTCCTCCCCGCTGAAATACACCGTGTGGGGATCCAATTCCTCGAGCATGGCCCCGATGGCGGCATCCACCAATTTGCCGCGATCAAAGGTGTCCACATACAAATCCTCAATGCGGTGGAGCACATTCAACAGCCGCGCTTGATCGCCCGTCGCATTCCAATGGCCGTGAAAGGCCACCCTGGCATCGGCATCTCCGCCTCCATTCCATCCACCGCATCCACGTCCAAGCCACAGGCCGAGCACCAGCGCCACGGCCAGCGCCAAAGGTTGTCCATTCTTCATTCTGACAGATGAACGATTTCAACCCCAGCTTGGTTCAAAAAGGCCAACCCACTCGGGTCCTTGTAGGCATCCGCATACACCACGCGCACAATGCCCGCTTGGTGAATGAGCTTGGCGCACTCGCGACAAGGTGAAAGGGTGATGTACAACGTGGCGCCTTCCGCGCTGTTGTTGCTCTTGGCCAACTTGGTGATCGCGTTGGCCTCTGCGTGAAGGACATACCAATGGGTGGTGCCGTCGTCTGCCTCGCACACATTGGGAAACCCGCTGGGCGTGCCGTTGTAGCCGTCGGCGATGATCATTTGGTCTTTCACAATGAGCGCCCCCACTTGCTTCCGCTCACAATGAGAGAGCCGGGCCCATTCCTGGGCCATGCGCATGTATGCAGCGTCGTAGCGCTTTTGCTTGGTGTTTCGCTTGGTGTCTTGCATTTCGGCGGCCATCACAGACCAAAGGTACGTCTTGGAGTCAGCGCCGCGGCCCCTCCGTTGTAGCTTGCGGCATGCGCATTTACACGAGGACCGGAGACGACGGGAGCACAGGCCTGTTTGGCGGTGCCCGCATCGGGAAAGACGACCTTCGAATCGAGGCCTACGGCACGGTGGACGAACTGAACGCTTGGATTGGCAAGCTGGCCACCCACGACGCGGCAGGTCCCCTCCGCATGCAACTGCAGGCCATCCAAAATGAGCTTTTCACCCTTGGAAGCCACCTTGCCACGACCGATCCCAATTGGGCCGCCAAATTGCCCGCGATGGACCCCAAGGGTGCGGAAGGGTTGGAGTCTTGGATGGACGAACTGGAATCGGCGCTGCCCGAGCTGACGAGTTTTGTGCTGCCTGGCGGTCACCCCGCCGCGGCCGATGCCCACGTGGCCAGAACAGTCTGCCGTCGTGCGGAGCGCCGCTGTGTTTCGCTGCATCGTGAAACAAACGTGGACCCGGTGGGGTTGACCTACCTCAATCGGCTTTCCGACGCCCTCTTCATGGTGGGCAGGTGGCTCACCCATGCCACGGGAAGCGAGGAAATTCCTTGGAAACCCAACGCCTGACGCGCAAATGACAGCCCGCGACTTGACTCGCATCGAGATTCGGTTATTTTTGCGCGCTGACAGACAGGCTTAAGAAAGACGCACACCATGTATTGGACACTCGAACTTGCCTCTTACCTAGAGGATGCCCCTTGGCCCGCGACCAAGGACGAGCTCATCGACTTTTCGATGCGCACCGGTGCGCCTTTGGAAGTCGTTGAAAACCTTCAACAGTTGGAGGATGATGGGGAGTCGTTTGACACCATTGAGGACATTTGGCCTGACTACCCCTCCAAAGAGGACTTCTTCTTCAACGAAGACGAGTACTGATTGTCCCCAATCGCCCCTGAACACGGGGGCTTTTCTGCTTTTTGGCCAAAGAAAAGGCGGGACTTTCGTCCCGCCCCACTTGACATTGAACTCAAACGGATCCGAAGATGCCGTTTGTACCACACCAAAGGAGACCAATCCTTTGGTTCAGGCAATGTGATTCAAATGTTTGGGAAAAACAAACCACTTGTCACTTTTTTGGGGTTGCCCCATTCTTTTCGTGTCGAAAATCAAGCTACCCAAGTCCGATTTCATGTGTCTTGTGTCTGTTTTTGTCAAGATTGGAGGACCCGCCTCCACGTGGCGCCTGCCCGTTGTTCGACGAGCACCGAGCGCCCCTCTGTCAGGGCATCCATGACTTGGGCATCCCCGTGCCGAACCGTCAGCAAGGTCAATGACCCCGTCCATTCCAGGGTGAATCCCGGTCCGAGGACGTGCTTGAGCTTGGCCATTTGGGCTTCGTTGTGGTCGGCCAGCACCCCAAAATGAGTGGCACTCTGCTGCATCAAGCGCACGTGGATGCCGGATTCCCCCAGCGCTCCGAACACCTCCGTCAGGTGATCTTCCACCAGGAAACTTCCGTCAGAGGTGTAAATCTCCGTCCACGTTTGGTCGTCCCGCCAAATGAACATGGGCACCTCGGGGATCAAGCCTGGGAAGGCATCAATGCGGGTGGCGGGACCTTCGGGGTCCAGAAAGGACCTGACCCAGAGGGGCAGCCCCGCATGCTGCAGCGGCTTCACGGTTCTCGGGTGAATGACGCTCGCCCCGTAATAGCTCAATTCGAGTGCCTCTGCATGGTCCACTTCGGGCACGGTGACGGCCTCTGGGTGGCGCTTGGGGTCCGCATTCATCATGCCGGGCACGTCTTTCCAAATGGTCACACTTTCCGCACCGACGGCCACGGCCAATAAGGCTGCGCTGTAGTCGGACCCCTCTCTTCCCAAGGTGCTTGTGCCGCCATCGGCGTGTCGCCCGATGAATCCTTGGGTCACCACCACCTTCCCTGACGACCCCATTTCTTCCCGCAACGAGGCGCCAGCTTCGGCAAGCCCCGCTTCATCCACCCGTGCAAACCGATGTGGCCCTGTCGTTTGGAGGGTCTCCCGGACATCCCACCACGCCGTGGACAAGCCCGTGTGAGACAGCCATGCCTCCACAAGCGTGGTGCTGGCCAATTCCCCGGCGGCCACCATGGCATCGTACGCGGCATCCATGGACCTCGGCCGGGCCTTTTCGGAAGCCACCCAGCACGATTCCATGCGGGCTGTCAAGGTGTGGCTCACTTCGCGGGCCAACCCCAAGGCCTCGGCCACGCCGAGGTGTTGCGACATGCTCTGGGTCCACAAAACCCGCCGCGTGGCCTCGTCGGCCTCTGACCACACGGCCTCCAGGGCATTGGTCGTTTTTCCCATGGCCGAAACCACGACGACGGCACCGTCCACGGATTGAATTTGTCCGGCCAACAACTCGGCCACGCGCCGAATGGCGTCGGCATCACGCACGGAAGCACCTCCAAATTTGTGAGCGGCGTACTTCATGGCTTGGTCGACGGTTCGGACGAGGCTTTAGCATTCCAGGCATCCAGCTGATCTCGGGTCAAGCGGCCGTTCAGCCACGTGGAACTGAGAGAGGCATTGAGCGTTTGGTAGAAGCCTATGGCGGGCGCATTCCAGTCGAGCACTTGCCACTCCAGTCGTTGCGCCCGATGACGTCTCGCCGCCTGGACTACCTCATGGAACAAGGCTTTCCCAACCCCGCGGCCTCTCCAATCCTCGGTCACCACCAAATCCTCCAAGTACCACGTCGCTCCCTTCCACGTGCTGTACCTCGGGTGGTGCAACGCCATGCCAATGACTTTGTCTTCGAATGTGGCCACGGACACCTCAAAGCACCCAGCCTTGAAGTCCGTTTCCAGCGTCTCGACTTGAAGCGTCACCTCGTTTTCGGCGCGCTCATAGACCGCCAGCTCCACAATGAGCGCGTGCACCGCCGGCAGATCTGACGCGACGGCCGGCCTGACCTGAAAGTCTGTCGATGTGGATGACGCGGGGGACAACACGGGACGAAGTTACCCCACCTCGAACCCGATTCCCCATTACTTTGCCCTTGGAATTGACCCGCATGGAAAACTTGCCCCTTGCCCCCGTTGATGTGGTCCTGCTCCTCCTCTTGTTGGTGGGTGCATGGCGTGGATTCACCAAAGGACTGGTCCTGTCTGTGGCCTCCATGGTGGGCCTGGTTGGCGGCATTTGGGCCGCGTCTCACTTCTCGCACATGGTGGCTGAGCAACTGTCGCCGCACGTGACCTGGTCTGTCAATTCCCTGCACATGGCCTCCTTGGCCCTGACGTTTTTGGGGGTCGTGGTGGCGGTGCACCTGCTGGCCAAACTGCTTGAAAAGATGCTCGATTTGGTGGCGCTTGGGCTGGTCAACAAGCTTGCGGGCGCGGTGTTTGGGATGCTCAAATTTGCCTTGGTGCTGTCGTTTGCCGTGATGCTTCTGAACCAGTGGTTTGGGGCGCAAGCGTGGGTGCCCAAAAGCGAACACCCTTCGGTCTTGCTCGGTCCTGTGGAAGCGGTTGCGCCTGCGTTGATGCCTGCGTTCAGTGACCTTGAACGCCAAGCGCGCGAAAGTGGGCTTCCACCCGCGCCTGCAGCCGTACCATGACCTCTTTGTGCGTCCCCTCGCCACCCCAATCTTCCCGCACGCTGGCGTAGCATTTGATTTTGGGCTCTGTTCCGCTTGGGCGAACGGTGACCCTGGATCCCGCCTCGGTCACAAATTGCATCACATTGGACGAGGCTTGGGGCAACGTTCGCAACACCTCTCCGGAAGGAGAACGGGCTTCCCTCGATTGGAAGTCCAAAATTTCAACGACCCTCTCGCCCGCCAACTCCTGGGGGGGGGATGTACGGAAACCGAGCATCATGGCATCGATTTGGGCCTTTCCCTCACGCCCCTCCTTCACCAGCGACACAAGGCCCTCCTTGTAGGCGCCATGACGACGGTGCAATGCAGCCAAACGATCGAGCATGCGCTCTCCTTTTTGGTCCAGTTCATGGGCCAACTCCGCGAGCAAACAACAGCTTTGAACGGCATCCTTGTCGCGCACTTGATCGCCCACGAGGTACCCGTAGCTCTCTTCTCCGCCCACAACGTATTGCAAGGTGCCCTCGGCCTTTCGAATGGCTTCGGCAATGAATTTGAATCCTGTAAGGGTCTCCTTCAATTGAACACCATAATGGTCCGCCAATTCCACGAGCAAATTGGTGGTGACCACCGTCTTGGCCACAAAAGAAGGCCGTTCGAGCCTGCCCGCTTCTCGCCACTTGGAGAGGACGTGGTCGGTCAACAAGGCTGCCGTTTCGTTTCCGTTGAGAAGCACAAAATCCCCGGAGCCGTCGGGCACCGCCAATCCCACGCGGTCCGAATCGGGATCGGTCCCCATCACAAGCGACGCCCCCACCTCTTTGGCCAACGCAACAGCCTCGGCCAGGGCAGGCCCTTCCTCCGGGTTGGGACTCGCCACGGTGGGAAAGTCGCCGTCGGGGATGGCCTGTGAAGCCACCTCGTGCACGTTGCGGAATCCAAACGCCTTCAAGGCCGGCGGCACCGCGATGGCACCCGTGCCATGAAGCCCCGTAAACACAATGGGAAGGTCCGAACCATGTTCAATCAAGTGTGGCGACAACCGGTACCCGGCCAACATGGCACGAAACCGCTCGTCCCAAGATCCATCGAGCACACGAATGCCCGCTTGGCTGCGAGGCGCGGGAGTCGATGCGTCAAGGGCACGCACCTCTGTCACCAACTGGGCGTCTTCGGGCGCGACGACTTGACCGCCATCCGAGGCGTAGACCTTGTACCCGTTGTAGATGGAGGGGTTGTGACTCGCGGTCACGACCACCCCACCCACGGCGCCCAATTCGCGCACCGTCCAGGACAGCTGCGGAGTGGGACGCAGTTCGGGGTAAATCCAAGCTTCAAATCCATTGGCGCAAAGGACTTCCGCCGTGATTTGCGCAAACGCTTGGCTTCTGTGTCGGCTGTCGCACGCCACAGCCACGCGCCATGGGGCGTCTGCGGGCGCTTCGCCATGCACCTTTTTCAGGTGGTTGGCCAGGCCTTGCGTGGCATTGGCGATGGTGGTGGCGTTGATCCGGTTCGTGCCGGGCCCCATCTTGCCGCGCAGCCCGCCTGTCCCGAAGGACAAATCAGTGTAAAACGCGTCGATCAAGGACTCACGTGCCTCTTCGTCTTGTTCGCAGGTGTCCAACCATTCACGCACCGTGGCGCGCGTTTCATCGTCGTGAGGGGCCTCCGTCCAAGCTTGGGCTTTGGCGCGCACCTCGTTCAAGAGCGTTTCATCTGTCATGGCGCAGCCAAAGTTCAGACATCCGTGTCAACCACCCGCCTGTTTCAGGGCCCAAACTTCCGCCAAGGCGGCCTCCCATGTGCACCGCGGCCACCCCATGGCCTCTCGAAGGGGTTCGCCATCCAACACGCTCCAAGCGGGCCGAACGGCTGGCGTGGGAAAGGCCTCCGTCCCCACGGGTTCCACCGGAACGTCCATCCCGGCAACCCGAACGATCTCCGAGGCAAACCCATGCCACGTGGTGTGTCCTGCATGCGCAAAATGCCACACCCCTTGTGGCATGTCAGCACCCCTTTCCGCCATGTCCAGCAACGCATCCGCCAAGACCGGCACCGCAGTTGGAACCCCGTGTTGGTCGTTCACCACCTTGAGTTTGCCGTGCGAAGCCGCAAGCCGAAGCATCGTGTTCAAGAAGTTCGACCCTTCCGCGTCGTACAACCATGCCACACGCACCAACGCGCCTGACACACCAGACTTCAGGTAGGCTTCCTCTCCAGCCAGTTTTGTCTTTCCGTAGACGCTCAATGGCCCTGTCGCATCGCCCGGAACGAGGGGACGCCGAGGCACGTCGCCAAACACGTAGTCCGTGCTGATGTGAATCATGGACACGCCGGCGTCTCGACACGCCGTGGCCATGTGACCCACCGCGGTGGCATTCACCTCGAAGGCCTTGTCCGCCTCAGACTCCGCCCGATCCACAGCAGTGTATGCCGCCGCGTGCAACACCACGTCCGGCCGATGGTCGGCCAATGCCTGCTGAACCGCTTCCGGGTCACACACGTCCAAATCATCCTGAGCCAGTCCCACAACCTTCAATGAGGGTCGGCGCGCCGCTCGCGAGAGAATGCGCTTGCCGAGCTGACCCGCTGCGCCGGTCACCAAAATTGTGGAGGTGCTTGCCATGCCTTTGCAAACTTGGCCCCAATCCCCATGGCTTCGTTGTGCGACACACTATCTTTGCCCTCCACGCGTTGTGGACAACAGGTTTGGCATGGTGCTTGACCTGAGACTTTACCAAAACGCTTTAACGAAATCGAGAATGACGTACAACCCAATCTTCCCTCGCCTTTCCGTTCGACAGTGGACATCCGCCTTGCTCCTGATGGGCGTCTTCGGTTCCGCTTGGAGCCAAACCACACCAGCCGCCTCTGAAGAGAAGCCAGAAACCGATGTGTTGCTCAAGGAAAAGTGGCGTCATGTGGGCTTCCACCTCATCTCTGATGTTCCCGGTGAAGCCGTCGAATCGGTGTTGGACGACCCTTCGTATGGCTTTGCGTTGACCTACATGAAGCACGACCGCAAGGGGTTGTTTGACGGGGGGTTTGACTTCGGCTTTCAGCCCATCGGCGGATTTGACACCACGTTCACGGTCGACGACAACGGTGCCGATCGCGAGGCCACGCTGTACGTCCGAAACCAATTGGCGCATGCACACTATCTCCTGCGCATGACCTTGTTCCAGAACTCGGGCTTCCAGCCCTTTGTGGAAGGGTACGGAGGGGTCCGCGGCTCGTTTTTGGGTGCCCGACTCGTCTTGGAAGACAACGACGACCGTCAGCCTGTCAACGAGGTGCCGTTCTTCTCGGCGAACTTCAATTACGGCTACGCTGCGGGACTTCGCCTTCGGTTTGGCAATCGAACCTTCCTCACCGCGCGCTACGCCCAAATGTTCCACTTGGACAATGGCAACGTCGTGGAAACCGCAGCCCCAGACGGGATTGTCATCGACGAGAACGGCACGGTGACAAGCACCGCCACAAACAGCGTAACCCTTCCTCCCTTTTCGGTGCGGGTGGGTTTGGCCATCAACCTCTGATTTCGGGCGGCCCTTCAGGCCAGATGCCACGCCTTGAATGCGCGCCGCTCAGTGGGCGCGCATGGCTTCTACAGGGGGCAGGTTGGCCGCTTGGCGGGCGGGTGCCACACCGGCCACCAGTCCTGACGTGACGGCCACGCCCAATGCCAACAAGACGCGCTTCGGCGCCAGCTGCAAGGTCATCCCCACGTCCAGGGCATTGACCACAAGAACAAGCACCTGGATGGCCACCAACGCGAGCAACGCACCAAAAACACACAAAGTCACCGCCTCAAACAGGAACTGAATGAGGATGAAGGCGTTTTTGGCGCCGATGGCTTTTTGGACCCCGATGATCTTCGTGCGCTCTCGAACCGAGACAAACATGATGTTGGCGATGCTGAAGCAGCCCACCAGGATGGCGAACATGGCAATGAACCACCCTCCTACCGCAAGGTTGGTGAAAATGGAATCCAAGATGCCTGTGAGCATGTCCATGCGATTGACAGAAAAATCCTCCTCTCGACCTGGGCGCACGCGGCGCACGGCGCGCAATTGTTGGACAAGCTCGTCTTCCAGCGCCGCCAACTCGACCCCTGGCTTGGCCTTGATGGCAATTTGGGCTCCGTCGTCTGAACCGGGATCGTACAGGCGGGGGCCAAAGGCCGAAGGCACGAGCATGAATTCGTCCAAACCCGTGGACACCACGCTTTCTCCCTCTTCCGCCAGCACGCCGATGACTTCAATGCGCATGCCCCTGACTTTGAGGGTTTGGCCCACGCAGGCATGCCGCCCAAAAAGCTGCATGGCCACTTGGTAACCGATGACCGCCACGGGGCGGCCGGCTGCACTCTCGGAGGGCGTGAAATATCGGCCGTGCTCGATGTTGAGGCTGATGACCTTGTCGTAGTCGTGGGACCCCGAACCCACCACCACGCCCGGCATGCGGTTGTTGCCGGCCTCGGCGTCCAGGAAGGTTTTGGTCTGGAACATGCCCGCAGAAGCCAACGTCATCCGAGGCATCAACAACTCGAGGTCGCGCTCACTCGGCGGGCGACGCTGCACGTATTTCCACCACGGGTAATCTCCGCCTGACGACCAAGGCCACTTGGTGACGAACAACACATCCTCGTCCAGCATGTTGAAGGTGTCTCGCAGCTCCGATTCCAAGCTGTCAACCACCGTGAATACGGCGCTGATGACGAAGATGCCAACCATGACCCCGAGCAGGCTGAGCAGGGTCCTCAGGCGGTTGACCAAAATGGCCTGCCACGCAAACGACAAACTCTCCCGAAACAGCCTGAACCAAAGCATGGAACGAAGCTACTGCGCAAGGCCCCGAATTCGTGTGTCGCATTGTAGTTTTGCCGCTTTCTAACCCACCTCTTCATGTCCGACGTTCGCCACATCAAGTCCGCCCTCATTTCCGTGTTCCACAAAGACGGCCTCGAGCCCATTGTGGCTGAGCTCAAACGCCTCGGCGTCACCATTTATTCCACCGGAGGGACCCAAGCCGCCATCGAAGCCATGGGGGCAGAGGTGGTGCCTGTGGAGGCGGTCACGGATTATCCTTCCATTTTAGGCGGCCGTGTGAAGACGCTTCATCCCAAGGTGTTTGGTGGCATTCTCAACCGTCGGGACCACGAAGGCGACCAAGCCCAAATGGCGGAGTACAACCTCCCCAACATCGACCTCGTCATCGTGGACCTCTACCCCTTCGAAGCCACTGTCGCAAGCGGCGCTTCGGAGGCAGAGATCGTGGAGAAAATTGACATTGGAGGCATTGCCCTCATTCGCGGTGCGGCCAAGAACTTCAACGACGTGGTCATCGTTCCCTCGATGGAAGACTACGGCGCCTTGGTCGAGGTCTTGAAGCGCGACGGCGAGACCACCCTTGACGAGCGCAAAGCATTTGCTGCCCGTGGATTCCGCGTGAGTTCGCACTACGACACCATGATCCACGCCCACCTCAGCGGCCTCAGCCTTGACGGCGGCCACGTGGATGCCTTGAACTTAAGCGTGCCCCAATCGAAGGCATTGCGCTACGGCGAAAACCCCCACCAAGCGGGTCAGTACTTTGGCGATTTGGACGGGCTCTTGAAGCCCCTGCACGGCAAGGCCTTGTCGTACAACAACCTGCTCGATGTGGACGCCGCGGTGCAGCTCATGGAGGAGTTCCAAGACGACGCACCCACCTTCGCGATCCTCAAGCACAACAACGCTTGCGGATGCGCAACACGTCCCACATTGTCCGAGGCCTACGCCGATGCCCTGGCGGGCGACGCCACAAGCGCCTTCGGTGGCGTCTTGATTGCCAACCGTCCCATCGACCTCGAGACCGCCAACCTCATCCACACGCTGTTCTGCGAGGTGGTCATTGCCCCAGGATTTGACGACGACGCTTTTGCGGTATTGTCCCAGAAAAAGAACCGCATCCTGTTGGAGCGTCAGCCCGGAGCGTTGCCCGGTGCCACGGTGCGTTCTGCCCTGAACGGCTACCTCGTGCAAGAGCGCGACAACGGCATGGAGCAGCCTGACTCATGGACTTGCACGACCGAGGCCAACCGCCCCGAAAGTGCAGACGACTTGCTGTTCGCATTGAAGCTCGTAAAGCACACCAAATCCAACACCGTGGTGTTCGCCAAGAACGGCCAGCTCCTGGCCAGCGGAACCGGTCAAACAAGCCGTGTGGACGCCTTGAAGCAAGCGGTCGAGAAAGCGCGGGGGTTTGGGTTTGATCTCGAGGGGTCCAGCATGGCGTCAGACGCCTTCTTCCCCTTCCCCGATTGCGTGGAGCTCGCGGCAGAAGCAGGAGTCACGGCCGTCATTCAGCCCGGGGGATCCATCAACGACCAGAAGAGCATCGATGCGTGCAATGCCTTGGGGTTGGCGATGTACACCACAGGCGTGCGTCACTTCCGTCACTGAGCCTGGGCATCGCGCACGGCCACGCCGCCGTTGGCCTTTTTTCACATCTACACGCCGCCGATGCATCGGCATTCACGGCAAAGTGAAACTTATCAACCACGGGCGCAGAATGCCCTGAATTGCTGTGGCACATCGCGAACGCCCTTCTACCTTTAGAACATGGGACTGTTCGACTTCTTTACGCAGGAAATTGCCATGGATTTGGGCACGGCAAACACCATCATCTACTACCAGGACAAGGTGGTGGTGGATGAGCCCTCCATTGTGGCCAAAGACCGGATGACCGGCAACGTGGTGGCCATCGGTCGTCTGGCCCAGCAAATGCACGGGAAGACCCACAAGAACATCGAGACCATTCGCCCCCTGAAGGACGGGGTCATTGCCGACTTTGAATCGGCGGAACAGATGATCAAAGGGATGATCAAACTGATCTCGGGGCGCAAATCCTGGTTCAACCCTTCGCTGCGCATGGTCATTTGCATTCCCTCGGGCATCACCGATGTGGAGAAGCGCGCCGTCAAGGACAGCGCGGAGCACGCCGGCGGGAAAGAAGTCTACCTCATCCACGAACCCATGGCCGCGGCCATTGGCATCGGAATTGACGTCGAAGAACCGATGGGCAACATGATTGTGGACATCGGAGGAGGCACCTCAGAGATTGCCGTCATCGCGCTGGGCGGGATTGTCACAGACACCAACATTCGGGTGGCAGGTGACGAATTCACCCACGACATTGAGGAGTACATGCGTCGCCAGCACAACATTCTCATTGGAGAACGCACTGCGGAACAGATCAAAATCGCCGTGGGTGCAGCCTTGCCTGAATTGGAAAATCCCCCCGAGGACTACGCCGTGCACGGACGCGATTTGATGACGGGCATCCCCAAAGAAATTGTGGTGACCTACTCGGAAATTGCCGGTGCCCTGGACAAGAGCATCAGCAAAATTGAGGAGAGCATCCACAGCGCCTTGGAACACACCCCGCCTGAATTGTCAGCGGACATCTACAAGACGGGCATCTTCTTGGCGGGAGGTGGGGCGCAGCTCCGTGGTTTGGACAAGCGCATCTCGCAAAAAACCAAACTGCCCGTCCACGTGGCAGACGATCCGCTGCACGCAGTGGCGAAAGGCACCGCGATCGCCCTGAAAAACATCGATCGCTTCCCATTCTTGATGAGAAACTGATTGCGGGGCCGTGCGAAACCTCTTTGCCCTTCTCGCACGCACCCACCGGTGGTTGCTGTTCTTCGCCCTTTGGGGAGTGGCCTTGGGCTGGATGAACACCACCTACAGCCACCACCGCACCGCCTTGTCCGGATGGTCCATGAGGGCGTCAGGTTCCTGGCTGAATGCCGCGGGCGGCCTTCAAAACTGGAGCCAACTCGATGAATCCAATCGGCTGGTCATGCTGGAAAATGCACGGCTGCGCGCCGAATTGGAATCCCTGAAAGAACGGCGAACTGCACCGTGGCGCGCTGGGGCTGCCTCTGTGCTCCGAAGTCCCGGATGGGGTGGGTCGCCATGGATGATTCTGAACCGCGGTGGACGCGACGGCCTGGCGCCTGGCGCCGGAATCTTGTCCCAGGGGTTTGCTGCCGGACGCATCGTGGACACCACTGCCCACGAGAGCATGGTGCTTACCCTCGCCCACGACGAAGCCCAATGGAGTGTGCGGATCGGCAGAGAGGGCCAATCCGGGCGATTGGTTGCGCGGCCCGGCGACGTCCGGAGGGCCGCTGTGTTGGACATTCCTTGGGCCCAATTGGTGCTTCCCGGCGACACCGTGATGACCACGGGGTTCGATGGCGTGTTCCCCGCGGACGTGCCGGTGGGGCTGGTGGAAGACGTGCTTGGAAACGAAGCCGATGAATTCCAAACCGTGGTCGCCCTACTCGGTGCCGACTACCCAAGTGCGCGGCATGTGGTTTGGGTTGATCACAGCCGAAACGCGCGGCTTGACAGCCTCACCAACGCCATATCCCTTGCCCCATGAGTGCGCTGTTTCCCTTCTTTTGGACCGTTGGTTGGGCCCTGGTTTCTCAGGTCTTGTTGTTCCGGTACGGCATTTTTTGGGAAGGGCACGGCCTCCTCGCCATCCACGTCTATGGCCTGCTGAAAATGCCGGTGGGATGGCCCCCCACCACCTATTTGCTTTTGACCGCTGTGACAGGCGCCCTCTTGGACGTTGTGTGTTTCACGGGGGGCATGCATCTCGCCGCTTCGGTGACCTTGGGCATGGCCTATCCCACCTTGACGTCGGCCCTTGAGTCCCGGGAAGGATTGCGCCAAGGGCATGTGCTGGACCCCTTTGAGGATGGGTGGGTTCCCTACGGGATGTTTGCCGCAATGGGCCTCGCCGTGTATTGGGGGGTGTTGTTTTCCCTGCAAAATGGATGGCCTTTGATGGGGCGCACCTTGGGCCAAACCGCCGCCTCCACCCTGCTCAACGTCGGGGCCTTCATGCTCATCCAAGGTCTTCTCAACCGCCCCTCCCGCGGCGATTCACGGAACGTCAGCGCCTACCCATGGAGCTGAACCCACACGCACTGGCGGGCAGGCAGCGCATCGTGGGCGCCATTGTGTTGGGCGTGGGCGTGTTGTTTGTCATTCGGTTGTTCCAAATGCAAGTCACCACGGACGAGTGGAAGAATCGGGCGGAACGACTGACCGAGGAGCAAGAAGTGCTCCAGCCTGCACGTGGCCTCTGTCTGGACCGACATGGCGAATTGCTGGTGAACAACGTCCCCAGCTACGATTTGATGGTCGTGCCGCGGCACATGGCCGACATCGACACCGCCGCGTTGGCCGGCCTTTTGGGTTTGGAACGAGACGAACTCGATCGGCGGCTTTCCAAGGCGAGGCGATACTCTCGATACAAGGCTTCGCCCTTGCTTCGGCAACTCAATGCACAGGAATATGCCGCCATGTCGTCCGAGTTGTGGCGGTACCCAGGACTCTCGGTTCGCACCAAACCTGTGCGCGAAAATGTGCATGGCATCGCCAGCCAAATCGTCGGCGAGTACCGGGAAGTCGACCGAGATGACATGAACCGAGATGCACGCTACCGGCTCGGGGACTACAAGGGAAAGTCAGGCGTCGAGGCGCTTTTTGAGCGCGACCTGCGTGGGACGCCTGGCATCCGACATCACCTCGTGGACGTTCGGAACAACGTTCGCAACACCCTGACCGAATTGGATTCCTTGCCCGTGACGGGCGCCGATGTCACCCTGACTTTGGACGCCGAACTTCAGCGTTATGCCGAAAAACTGATGGAAGGGAAGCGCGGCGCCGTCGTGGCGCTTGAACCGGCCACTGGCGAGATTTTGGCCTTCGTTTCCGCCCCCTCCTACGACGGCAATCTGCTGACGGGGACCAGCCGAGGTGCGGCCTACGACAGTTTGGCCAAACACCCGTGGAAGCCGCTTTACAACCGCGCCGTGCGTGGCACCTACCGCCCCGGGTCCATCTTCAAAATGATCCAAGGCCTGATTGCCATGGAACTCGGTGTCATCTCGCCACGAACCCACATTGACTGCAACCGCGACATCATCGGCTGCCACGGGGCCCACACGCAAGACGACTTGCGGCGCGCCGTGGTGCACAGTTGCAATCCCTATTTCTACGAGGTCATGCGGCGCATGGTCAACCAGGAACCCGAGTTGGACAAGTTTGACAACGCACGCCTCGGGTTGGGGTGGTGGACGGAACGCATCCAAGACTTTGGCCTGGGGACCAACCTCGGGGGGCACGTGCCCGGCACCCGACTGGGGCTGGTGCCCGACACCACGTATTACAACAAGCTCTACGGCCGCCGTCATTGGACGTACCGCACCATTTACTCCATCAGCATCGGGGAAGGGGAACTCCTGGCCACCCCGCTTCACATGGCCAACCTCGCCGCCATCATGGCCAACAAGGGCTGGTACATGGAACCGCACCTCGTCCGTGACATCGGAGGCAAAGGCAAGCCGCCGGAACTGCAAGTCCGTCACGATGTGGGGGTCAGTGCGGTGCATTTTGACCCCATTCTCGATGCCATGCAAGCGGTGATTGAGGACAAAACAGGAACGGGCCGACGCGCCTACACGAAGGGCATCACGACCTGTGGCAAAACGGGAACCGTCCAAAACAGGAACAAGGCCGACCACAGTGTTTTCATGGCCCTCGCGCCTCGGGAGGCCCCCGAAATTGCGGTCAGTGTCTATGTCGAGAACGCCGGTGCCGGAGGCGATTGGGCTGCCCCGATCGCGGGACTCCTCGTGGAAAAATACCTCCGTGGAGACGTACCAAACACCGAGCGAGAACGCCGAGTGATGGGGGCCACCTACCCCTTGGACCCCCAATTTGCGGACGCCGAACCCTCCTTGCCCACGCCATGAGTTCAAGACGATTCAATGTGGTGTCTCACCTCGATTGGCCCACCCTCACGGTGGTCTTGCTCTTGGTGGTCTTGGGATGGCTCAACATTGTCAGTGCCACGGCGGAAGCGGAAGTGGTCTGGGACCTGGGGGGCAAAGCGGGAAAACAGCTGATTTGGATGGGCGTTTGCGCGGTATTGTTGGTGGGGCTTTTGGCCATCGAAGGCGAGTTCTACATCCGCATGTCCGTGTTGCAGTACCTCGTGGTGCTCGCCATGTTGGCTGCCGTCCTGGTCGTCGGCAAGAAAGTGGGCGGGGCGCGATCGTGGTTTGGGGTCGGCAGTTTTGGCATTCAGCCGAGTGAATTTGCCAAAACCGCGACCGCCCTCATGGTCGCGTGGTTCCTGAGCCGAGATGGACGGCCGTGGCGCACCCTGGCCACACGACTTCAATCCTTGGCCATCATCGGCATGCCGGCAGGCCTGATTTTGTTGCAGCCCGATGCCGGAACCGTTCTCGTGTTTGGCGGATTTGTGTTCGTGTTGTACCGCGAGGGGCTGAGCGGAAATGTGCTGCTCCTCGGGGTGGCCGCCCTTGTCTTGGCGGTGCTGACCATCTTGTTTGGGGCGAATGAGAGTTGGTATCCCTTCATGGGTGCCGGCCCCGGCTTTTGGTGGTTCCTGTTCTCCTTGGCGGTGCTTGGCACCTGCACCTTGCTTCTTGTCCGGGCGGCCTCCCTGCCCAGGCATCGAAAACGCACCACGTTGTGGGGCACCATCTTGCTGCTGGGCGGCATGGCGTTTTCGACGGGACTCCATTTGGGCATGGAACACATCCTGCAACGTCACCAGAGGGAACGCATTCACGTGCTGTTTGGCATCGACGTAGACAATCCTGACGCCGACTACAACATTCGCCATGCCAAGGCCGCCATCGGTTCGGGCGGATGGACGGGCAAAGGATGGGCCCAAGGCCCCATGACGGCCTATGGATTTGTGCCGGAACAGGAAACCGATTTCATCTTCTGCACCGTGGGAGAAGAGTGGGGATTTTTGGGGAGCGCCGGGGTGGTGATGCTCTTCGTGTTTCTGATTCTGCGCGTGCTGCACCTCGGAGAAAGGCAACGGTCACCGTTCACCCGAATCTATGCCTACGCCGTGGCAAGCATCTTGTTCATGCACGTGTTGGTCAACGTGGGCATGGTTTTGGGCTTGGCGCCCGTCATTGGCATTCCCCTTCCCTTCTTCAGCTATGGTGGATCTTCGCTGATGGGATTCACGCTTCTCCTGGGCATTCTGATGCGATTGGATGCCGAGCGCTTTTCTGTCCTTCGGTAACATTCGTCGTCTTTTTTTTATTTTTCATTTGGATTTATCATCTGTTCGTCCCAAATTAGGGTCATGAAATTGTTCACCATTGCATGTTGCTGTTGCTGCTGCTGTCCTCCGGACAGGGGCCAATTGCGCGTGCGTGGGTAAGAGATCAGATTATACACGTAACCTCAAGAAGCCTCCGTTCGTAACGGGGGCTTCTTTTTTTGACCCAAACTGAGATGACTGCACCCATCCTCGACCCCAGACTCGCCACGCTCGACGAACTTCGTTGGCACGTCGGCAACACACCGTTGCACCCCATACTCCAACTGAGCCCCAAGCCCGGCGTGGAGATTTACGCCAAGCTCGAGTGGCAGCAATTTGGCGGCAGTGTGAAGGCGCGACCCGCCTTCAACATCCTTCGCAATGCCGTCGCATCCGGCGCCCTTCGTGGCCGCCGGTTGCTCGACGCTTCCTCCGGCAACACAGGCATCGCTTATGCGATTTTTGCGGCGGCGGCTGGAATCCCAGTCACGTTGTGCATTCCAGAAAATGCGTCCAAAGAGCGCAAGCACATCTTAAAGTCTTTGGGTGTGGACCTGATTTTAACCAGTCCGTTTGAAAGCACGGATGGCTCACAAGACGTGGCTCGTGAGCTCGCGCAGTCCCAGCCAGACAAATACCACTACGTTGACCAATACAGCAACGATGCCAACTGGATGGCGCACTACAACCACACAGGCATCGAATTGTGGGAAGAGACCCACCATCGGATCACCCATTTCGTGGCAGGATTGGGCACCACTGGAACGTTCACCGGAACAGGTCGACGCCTGAAAGAATTCAACGAGGACATTCAGCTTGTGGCGCTCCAACCTGAGACTGCGCTTCACGGTCTTGAAGGCTGGAAGCACCTCGAAACGGCGCGTGTGCCTAAGATTTTTGACGCCACCGTGCCTGACGAAACACGCTTGGTCACGACCGAAGCGAGCTACACCATGCTGAAGCGAGCAGCCAAAGAAGAGGGCCTGCTGATCAGCCCTTCGGCTGCGGCCAACCTTGCGGGTGCCGTGCAGCTCGCCGAAGAACTCGACGAGGGCGTCATCGTGACGGTGCTCGCGGACGACGCCACCAAATACAGCGAAGTCATTGAACGCCTCTTGCCATGAGTTTCCTTCCACTTGACATTGACCCCCAGGCGCTGAAGGCCATGACCGACCACGCCGAGGCCGCCTTTCCCAATGAATGCTGCGGGTTCTTTTACGGATCTGAAGACGGCCAAATCCGCGCCGTCACCGTGTCCGCCGAAGTGACCAACAGCAAAGAGGGCGACCAGCGCCGTCGCTTCGCGATCTCGGACAAAGACTACCTCAACGCGGAGCGGCATGCCGCCCGTGAGGGATTGACGCTTTTGGGGGTGTATCACAGCCACCCGCTTCACCCGGCGATTCCGAGTGAACACGATTTGGCCGTGGCCCTCCCCTATTTCAGCTACATCATCGTGAGTGTGCAGCCTGAAGGCACCGCCCACGTCCGAAGCTGGCAAATTGACGAGTCCCGTCAGTTTGCAGAAGAGCACATCGTCGCCTTGCCAGACGCTTGGCGCATTTCTTGACAATTCGAATTCAACAACCACACAACATTCTTGACATGGCTCAATTGATCATCCCCACGCCGTTGCGCAAATTCACCGACGGCCAAGGCATCTTCACCGAAGAAGCCGCCACCGTGAAAGACCTCCTCGCGGCACTCGCCTCAAAACACCCCGGTCTCAGACCCCACTTGTTTGAGGACTCAGGAAGCCTTCGCAGCTTCATTCGGGTGTACGTCGGCGACGAAGACATCCACGCGCTTCAAGGCGAAGACACCACCCTTCAAGCGAACGACGAAGTGAGCATCATTCCCGCGATTGCAGGCGGCGTTTGAGCTCCCTGAGACTTGGAAACCATGGAACAGATTCAGTTCAGCAAAGAGGAGCTTGAGCGCTACAGCCGGCACCTCATCATCCCAGAATTCAACATCGAGGGCCAGCGCAAGCTCAAGGGCTCGAGCGTCCTTGTGATTGGGTCGGGCGGCCTTGGCTCCCCGCTCCTTCTTTACCTCGCCGCCGCCGGCGTGGGTCGAATCGGCATTGTCGACTTTGACACGGTGGACGCGAGCAACCTGCAGCGACAGGTGTTGTTTGGCATTCAGTCCGTGGGCGCATCCAAAGCGGAAGCCGCCCGCGACCGCCTCGCCTCCCTCAACCCGCACATCACCCTCGAGGTGCACAACACCAAGTTCACGAGCGAAAACGCTCGCGAGCTCGTGCGTCAATACGACGTGGTGGCAGACGGCACGGACAACTTCCCCACGCGCTACCTGGTCAACGACGCCTGCGTGCTTGAGGACAGAGTCAACGTGTATGCCAGCATTTACCGCTTCGAAGGACAAGCCTCGGTTTTCAACGAGCTTCTGCCGGACGGGACGCGTGGGCCCAACTACCGAGACCTGTTTCCCTCCCCCCCCCCTCCAGGCCTGGTGCCAAGTTGTGCAGAAGGTGGCGTCATTGGGGTGCTTCCAGGCATTCTGGGCTCCCTTCAGGCTCTCGAAGTCATCAAGGTCATCACGGGAGTGGGCGACACGCTGAGCGGACGTTTGTTCTTGTTTGACGCCACAGGGTTCACCACACGAACCATGAAGGTTCGCAAAGACCCGCGCAATCCCCTCAACGGCGAGAACCCCACCCAAACCGAACTCATCGACTACGACCAGTTCTGCGGCATTGGGGTCCCAGCGGCGCAAGAACGCGCAGTGGAATCCATGGATGTGCACGAACTCAAAGCATGGCGCGACAGTGGCAAAGCGCATGTCCTCATCGACGTCCGAGAGCCTTACGAATACGGCATCGCCGAAATCGGGGGCGACCTCGTCCCCTTGGCCACGGTCCTCGAAAGCACGTCACGCATTCCCAAGGACGTGCCTGTCGTGGTGCAATGCCGGTCGGGTGCGCGCAGTGCCAAGGCCATTCGTCAACTCGAGGACGCCCATGGCTACACCAACCTCGTGAACCTCACCGGAGGCATCTTGGCTTGGCAAGAACACATTGATCCGTCGCTGGCTCGGTATTGACCGAGTTTGGCACGGTCTGTGAATGAAGAGAGAAGCGTCGACTCCTTTCAGGTTTTGGTGGGTCGACGTGGATAGGTTGAAGCAAACGGGGCGTCCAGTTGGACGCCCCGTTTTTCGTTGAAGTCACGTTGGATCTTACAGTCCAAGGAGCACCTCCGTGGGCGTCTTCCCCCCAAAGAGCATGCGCTCTGGATTTTCAATCATCTCCTTGATCATGTACAAGAAACCAACACTTTCCTTGCCATCCACAATGCGGTGGTCGTAGCTCAATGCCACGTACATGATGGGACGAATCTCCACCTTTCCGTCGATGGCCACCGGACGTTCGACAATGTTGTGCATGCCGAGAATCGCGCTCTGCGGCGGGTTGATGATGGGCGTGGAGAGCATCGACCCAAACACCCCTCCGTTGGTGATGGTGAAGGTGCCCCCTTGCATCTCGTCGACCGTGAGCTCTCCATCGCGGGCTCGGATGGCCAAACGCTTGATCTCGGCCTCGATTTCCGCGAGACTCATGGTCTCCGCATTGCGCACCACAGGCACCATCAATCCCTTGGGGGAACTGACTGCAATGCAGATGTCGGCGTAGTCGTGGTAAATGAGTTCTTTGCCGTCGATTTGGGCATTGATTGCCGGGAATTCGGCGAGGGCTGTGGTCACCGCCTTGGTGAAGAAGCCCATGAATCCAAGGCCCACACCAAACTGCTCCCGGAACGCATCCTTGTGCTTTTTGCGCAAGTCCATCACCGGCTTCATGTCCACCTCGTTGAAGGTGGTCAGCATGGCCGTCTCATTCTTCACAGAGACCAAACGCTCCGCCACCTTCCGGCGCAGCATGCTCATCTTTTCGCGCCGTGTTTCGCGGCTTCCGCTCCAGCCTGAGCGCACGTTGCTGGCGTCGAAACCGGCGGCCAACGCAGCCAACACGTCCTGTTTCAGCACGCGGCCGTCGCGACCCGTTCCTTGGATGGAACCCGCGGGGAGGCCGGCATCTGCCATGGCCTTTCGCGCCGCAGGTGAGGCGTGACCTGCCGCGTGGCTTGCGCCCGTCGCTGCAGGGGCTGCAGGAGCCGGCGCAGGAGTTGGCGCGGCGGGGGCAGGCGCGGGAGCGGCCACTGGGGGCGCTGGTGCGGCCTCAGGCTTTGGCGCTGCGGCTGCAGCGCCTGCAGGACGCTCCGCATCCGTGTCGATCAAACAGCACACGTCTCCAACCGCGACGGCATCGCCTTCCTCCGCCTTCAATGTGATGACACCTGCGGCTTCGGCGGGCAATTCGAGGGTCGCCTTGTCTGAGTCCACCTCAGCAATGGCTTGGTCTTTCTCAACGTAGTCGCCGTCCGACACCAGCCACGTGGCGATTTCCACTTCGGAGATGCTTTCTCCGGGGCTGGGGACTTTCATTTCTAGAATCGGCATGATCGTGTCGTTGGTGGGTCTGATTCAGGTCAAAATTTTGCCATGGCCACCACCTCGTCAAGCAAGGCATCGTGGCGTTGTTGGTGGACCGCAGGGGATCCTGAGGCCGGGCTCGCGCTGGCGCTTCGTCCGACGTATTGAAGGTCGCCAAGGCCGTGGAGGGACATGTGTTCGTTCATGAAGGTCCAACCGCCCATGTTGCGCGGTTCTTCCTGGAGCCACACGAGTGTCGCGTTTTTGGCTTGTCGCTTCAGGGCCTTGGCCACGGCATCCGCCGGGAAAGGATGGAGCTGTTCCACACGCACCACGGCCATGTTTTTGGGCATGCGCTCCTCGAATTTTTCGAGCAAATCGTAGTACACCTTGCCCGAGCAAAGGACCACGACGTCGGCATGTTTCACGCCCGGGGCATCGTCGATGACTTCCTGGAATTTGCCTTTGGCAAAATCCGCCATCGTGGAAACCGCCTTGGGATAACGAAGCAACTTCTTGGGGGTGAAGACCACCAACGGCTTGCGGAAGGGGCGGTGCACCTGGCGACGCAACACGTGGAACATGTTGGCTGGGGTTGTGCAGTTCGCCACGATGATGTTGTCTCCTGAGCCGAGCTGCAAGAATCGCTCCATGCGCCCGCTGCTGTGCTCCGACCCCATGCCTTCGTAGCCGTGGGGGAGCAACAAGGTGAGGCCGTTCATGGTCCGCCACTTGTCTTCTCCCGCACTGAGGAACTGGTCCCACATGATTTGGGCGCCGTTGTTGAAGTCCCCAAACTGCGCCTCCCAAATGGTCAATCCTTGGGGGTTGGCAAACGCATAGCCGTACTCAAACCCACTCACTGCGTATTCCGACAGATGGCTGTTGTACACCGCCATGCGGGACTGGTCTTTCTTCAACTCGTTGAGCAAGATCCATTCCTCCTCGGCGTCCTCGGTTTTGAGAACCGCGTGGCGGTGCGAGAACGTGCCTCTCTCGACATCCTGGCCACTCAAACGCACGGGATGCCCTTCCATCAAGAGGCTTGCGTAGGCAAGCATTTCACCCATGGCCCAGTCAAACTGGTCGCGCTCGACCATGCCAAGGCGATCGTTCATCAACTTCTTCACTTTGCGGAAGAATTTGGGACCGTCGGGCAAGGTGTTCATGGCCACGGCGAGGTCGGTGAGCTTCTTCTGCGTCACTCCCGTGGCAGGAGAGGTGGTCAATTCAGCTTCCTTGGCGGGCCTGTAGCCCTCCCAAAGCTCGCTGAGGAAGTCGTCGACCACGGACAATTCCATGGTTTTGGCTTCCTCAAATCCGTCTTCCATTCGGGCCAACAACTCCGCCTTCATGGCCTCAGCCTCTTCGGCGCTTACCGAGCCATCGGCAAGCAACCGCTGAAGGTAGATGTCACGGGGAGAACTGTGTGCCGCAATGGCCTTGTACAATTTGGGCTGGGTGAACTTGGGTTCGTCGCCCTCGTTGTGGCCGTATTTGCGGTAGCCCAAAAGGTCGATGAACACATCCCGGTGGAAGGTCTGACGGTATTCCAGGGCGATGTTCATCACCTGCACCACCGCCTCCACATCGTCGGCGTTCACATGGAACACCAACGACTTGGTGACCTTGGCCACGTCCGTGCAGTACGTCGAGGTGCGCGCATCGAGGTAGTTGGTCGTGAAACCCACTTGGTTGTTCACGACAATGTGCACGGTGCCGCCCGTGCGGTAGCCGTCGAGGCCGGCCATTTGGGCAACCTCGTAGACCACGCCTTGTCCAGCAATGGCCGCGTCTCCGTGAATCAAAATCGGCAACACACTGGCTTCATCGCCGTCCCTCGCATCGATGCGGGCGCGGGCAATGCCCTCCACCACGGGGTCCACCGCCTCGAGGTGTGAGGGGTTGGGTGCCAAGGTGATGGTCACCTCTTCCCCAGTGTCCGCCACCTGCTTGCGCGAGTACCCGAGGTGGTACTTCACGTCCCCGTCGAACAGGCCGTCGCCGTCGTAGGCTTTGCCTTCGAACTCACACAAAATGTTCGCGTACGGCTTGCCGAGGATGTGGGCCAGTGTGCTGAGGCGGCCCCTGTGCGCCATGCCGATGACGACTTCACGCACGCCACGGGTCGTTCCCGTTTCAATCAAGGCGTCGAGTGCGGGAATCAGGCTCTCTCCACCTTCGAGGGAGAAGCGCTTTTGGCCGACAAACTTCTTTTGGAGGAACTCCTCAAAGAGCGTGGCCTGGCTGATCTTCTTGAGCACGTGCTTTCGGCCTTCTGCATTCAAGCGCGGCCGGTTGGCCAACTCGATGTGCTCGCGAATCCACTTGAGCCGCTCTGGCTCGGGGATGTACATGTATTCAATGCCGATGGAATGACAGTACGTCAACTCCATGTGGGCGATGATGTCTCGGAGTTTGGCCGCGCCAATGCCCACTTCGTTGCCCGCTTGGAACACCGTGTCGAGGTCCGCCTCTGAAAGGTCGAAGTGCTCGAGTGCCAGCGTCGGGGTGTAGGTCCGACGTTCGCGAACGGGGTTGGTTTGGGTGAACAGGTGGCCTCGGGTGCGATATCCGTGGATCAAATCCAACACCTTGAATTCCTTCAGGGTGGCGGGAGAGGCTGCATCCTCGCCAAAGGTGGCGCGGCTGAGGTCAAAACCTGCAAAAAAAAGCCGCCACGTGCGGTCCACCGATTCGGGGTCCGCTTGGTAGCGAGCGTAAAGGGCTTCGAGTGCGCCGGGTTCAGCGTTACTCAGAAATGAAAGTGGGTCCATGAGGACATTGGGCATTTAGCACAAGCAAAGATAAGCCTGCCCGGGGGACCCCCCAAGGAATGCGCGTGGAATCAGTGGCTCCGTGAAACCACGTGCTGGGCCAACTCCTCAAACCAGCCTGACGTCTCTGGAGACAGGTTCAAGGTGCGGAGCGCCGAGGATGCTTCTTCGACATGCTCGGCCATGCGACGTTGCGCTTCCGCATCCGCACCCGCCGCCACCATGGAGGCGCGAACGGCTGCGATTTTGGCCTCTCCTTGCGCCGAGCCCGACGCCGGGTGCACGCCGGCCCAGGCCTCCAAGGCCTGCCGCCCCTCTTCATCGGCTTCGGTGGTCAGCCAAAGCAAGGTTTTCTTGTCAGAGAGTATGTCCCCACCGACTTGCTTGCCCGTCGCGCCACTCTCTCCAAACGTGTCCAAGAAGTCGTCTTGGATTTGGAACGCCAAACCCACATTGACCCCGTAGCGGTACCACGCTTCGACACGCTCATGCGAGGCACCAGCTGCGCGTGCACCCATGGCGGCCGAAGCCGCAAGAAGGACCGAGGTCTTCAGCCGAATCATGTTCACGTATTCATCCACGGTGACGTTGTCGCGCGTCTCAAACGCCATGTCGCTTTGCTGGCCCTCGCAGACTTCCTTGGAGGTCACGTTGAACATGCGCAGGACGTCTGCCAGCGCTTCGGAAGGCGTGCCTTCCAAGGCCGTCAAGGCGAGGGTGTACATCACATCTCCAGACAAAATCGCTGCGTTCTCGGACCACTTCGTGTGCACGGTGGGACGTCCACGGCGAAGGGGCGCCTCGTCCATGATGTCGTCGTGCATCAGCGTGAAGTTGTGGAACAATTCCACGGCCATGGCCGCGGGCATGGCGGCGTCAAGCGTTCCTCCTTCGGCCTCGCAGGCCGCGAGTGCAAGCACGGGGCGAATGCGCTTGCCCCCAAGCGAAAGCAGGTAGTGAATGGGGTCGTACAACCCATCCGCCGACCCCGCTGGATACGCTTTGAGAAAGTCATTCATGGAGGCTTCGAGGGCGTCGCGCCAGCGTGCTTCGGAGGAGGAGAGACTCATGGGATGAAAAGTCAGAAGTCGTTCAAAATGTTCGGCGTGCGTTCATCGTCCGCGACGCAGCTGATCGAGCAAGTAGGTCCCGTACCCACTCTTGACAAGGGGCTGTGCAAGCGCTTCGAGCTGGGCGTCGTCGATGAACCCCATGCGCCAGGCAATTTCCTCCAGGCATCCAATCTTCAGGCCCTGACGGTCCTCAATCACCTGGACAAACTGGGACGCTTGCATCAAAGAAGCATGGGTTCCAGTGTCGAGCCAAGCCATGCCGCGGTCCAACACACCCACATGGAGCTTGCCTGCCTCCAAATACGCCTTGTTGACGTCGGTGATTTCGTATTCGCCGCGCGCACTTGGCTCGAGGTTGGCGGCGATGTCCACAACGTCGTTGTCGTAGAAATAAAGTCCAGGAACGGCGTAGTTGGACTTGGGTTGCGCAGGCTTCTCCTCGATGCTCAGCACCTTGCCGTCAGGGTCGAAATCCACCACGCCATAACGCTCTGGATCGCTCACATAGTAGGCAAACACAATGGCACCGTCGGGGTCGGTGTGTGCGCGGAGCGTACGGCCAAAACTCTTGCCGTAGAAGATGTTGTCTCCAAGCACAAGCGCCACCTTGTCGTTGCCGATGAATTCCTTGCCGAGCACGAAGGCCTGGGCCAAGCCATTCGGCACTTCCTGAACGGTGTAGGTGAACGAACACCCAAGGGCTGAGCCGTCTCCAAGAAGACGCTGGAACGAGGCGGAATCCTCCGGCGTCGTGATGATCAGAATGTCCCGGATGCCTGCAATCATCAAGGTCGACAGCGGATGATAAATCATCGGCTTGTCGTAGATGGGCATCAGTTGCTTGCTGACGGCTTTGGTCAAAGGCCAAAGCCGCGTGCCACTGCCCCCGGCGAGAACAATTCCTTTCATGGGTGGAAGATACACAAGGGTCAACCCCGTCCTCGCAGGTCCTGATGCCCCTCTTGCCCTTTGCCGGGGCTGGTGCCTTTTTGGACTTGGAGATCATCCAACGCCAACATGTCTTCCTCGTCCAACAGGTCGAAGAACGGCTCGCTGAACGTCCGCGTGGTCACGTACTGGGCGAAACTCATCAAGAGCGAAGGCAACAACATGAGGTTGGTGAACATGGCCACGAGGAGGGTCACGGACACCAACAAGCCGAGCGAGCGCGTGCCGTCAAATTCACTCATGGCAAACATGAGGAAGCCAAAGAACAGGACGATGGACGTGTACATCATGCTCACGCCTGTTTCACGGACGGCAGCCAAGACCGCGGCGCGAATGTTCCAGCCGTTGGCTTGAAGTTCTTGCCGGTATTTGGCCAAGAAGTGAATGGTGTCGTCCACAGAAATCCCAAACGCCACCGAGAACACCAAAATCGTGGAGGGCTTGATCGGAATGCCCGTCCACCCCATGACGCCCGCGGTGAACAGCAACGGGAGAAGGTTGGGGATCAGGGCGATGCCCACCATCCGGGCACTCTTGAACAGCAACGCCATCACAAGGGCGATGACGAGGATGGCCAGCGTCATGGAGATGGCGAGGTTTTTGACGAGGTAGTTCGTCCCTTCCAAGAACACGATGCTCGTGCCTGTGATGGTCACATCGTAGCGCTCGGGCGGGAAAATGCTGTCGATCCGCGGTTGAAGGTCCGCCATCAGCGTCTCCATTTCGAGGGTGCCCACGTCGGCCATGTTCGCCGAAACGCGGGTGACCGTTTTGGTGGAATCCACAAAGTTGTTGGTGACCGCGTTGGCGTCGTCGATGTCGGAGGCGGCCGATTCGCTTCCTCGGAAGTACGGGCCCATGAAACTGCGCTCTTGGCGCGACGGCAAGCGATAGCGCTCGGGGTCCCCACCGTAGAACGCTTGAACCCCAAACTTCACCGCATCTACGGCACTCAGGCTGCGCGAAAACTGGGGGTATTCCCGGAGGAGGTTTTGAAATTTCTCAATGCGCTTGAGGTTGGTGGGGCTCAGGATTTGGCCTGGTTTCTTGCCGTCGATCAGCACTTCGAACGGCATCACCCCACGAAACTTCGACTCGAGCCATCCAAGGTCGACCAGGACGCGGTCTTCGTCGGGCAAATCGTCGACGATGTTGCCTGTCGTGACCATTTGGGTCATGCCCCAAGCACTCAAACCCGCCACAAGCAGGGCGACGATGTACACCTGCGTGCGCCCGCTTTGGACCGTGGACACAAACGTGCCCACCACGCGGTCCACCCACACCCGATCGAGGTGCGTCAAATGGTGCTCGTGAGGCGCCGGCAACCACGTGAACAACGCGGGAATCAGCACGATGCTGATCCCAAACGCCACCATGATGCTCAGCGCCGACACCACGCCAAATTCCACCAAAACAGGGCTGTGCGTGAAGATGAAGGTCGCAAATCCAAGGGCCGTCGTCGCGTTTGTCAGCAACGTGGCATTGCCCACCTTGGTCACCATGCGTTGCAAGGAGAGCATCTTGTTGCCATGGCGTTTGAACTCTGCCTGGTATTTGTTGACGAGGTAGATGCAATTGGGAACCCCGATGACAATCATCAGCGGCGGGATGAGGGACATCAGCAAGGTGAGCTTGTAGTCCAACAGCGTCATCATGCCCAAAGACCAGACCACCCCTACCGCCACCACAGTCAAGCACACACTGACCACGGCCAGGTTGCGGAAGAACAAAAAGAGGAGCAATGCGGTCACGGCAATGGCTGCACCGATGAAGTAGCCCAACTCCCCTTTGACCTTGTTGGTCATCGAAATGCGAATGAAAGGGAGCCCGCTCAAATGCGTTCGGATGCCCGTCTCGGCCGCCCAACGGTCGGAGACTTCGATGATGTCTTCCACAATGTGCCCGCGCTTGGCGGAATTCAGCATGTCGTGGTTGAACACCACCATCATCAGGGTCGCGTCATTCTCCGGGTTGTAGAGCAGCCCGTCGTAAAACGGCAAGGCCCTTACCTGGTCCACAATTTCATGGGCACGACGGTCTGTCAAGGGCGGCGCGTTGGGTTGGGCATCCACCATGTCGGGCGCCACGGGTTGGAGCAAAAAAGACTTTTCCGTGGGATGCTTGACCACCTCAAACGCATTGGTGATGGCAAAGACCGAGTCGATGATGACCGCCGGTGCTCCATCCACAATCACACGCAAAGACCGAATTTCTTCGGCCAACTCGTGCCAGTGGGTCAAGCCTTCCGCGGTGCGCAACCGGGGGTCTTCCACCCCAATGACCAGCACGTTGCCCTCCGCGCCAAAGGACTCCAAAAAGCGCGCGTGGGCCAACTCGGAGGGGTCGTCTTCCGGGAGAATGCCTCCGTACTTGTACTGCATCTTCAGGTTTGGAATTTGCAATCCCATGAAGACCGTGACAACGAAAAGGCCGACCACCGTAGGGAACCGATGACGGATCAAAAAAGAGGCAATGCGCAACCACATGGAGGGTGCAAAGAAACAACAAGGACGGGTGCAGACCTCGACCGTCGAATTACCTTTGTCCCATGGAAAACTACGACGTCGTCGTCATCGGAAGCGGCCCTGGAGGATACGTGGCCGCCATTCGTGCAGCCCAGCTTGGATTGCGCACCGCCTTGGTGGAGAAATACAACACCTTGGGTGGGACGTGTTTGAACGTGGGATGCATTCCCTCGAAGGCCCTGTTGGACAGCTCTGAACACTACCACCAGGCCAAAGCGCAATTTGCCACCCACGGCATTGAAGTGGGGTCGCTCGGCATCGATTTTCCCCAAATGATTGCCCGCAAGGGCGAGGTGGTGTCCCAAACCACAGAGGGCATCAACTTCCTCATGAAAAAGAACAACATCGACGTCCACCACGGACTCGGCTCGTTTGTCGATGCCCACACCATCGCCGTAACGCCGGCCAAAGGCAAGGCGACACAGATTGGCGCCAAGCACGTCATCATCGCGACGGGCAGCAAGCCGAGCACCCTGCCCTTCATCGAAGTGGACAAGAAGCGCATCATCACCAGCACGGAAGCATTGAGCCTTCCCAAACTGCCCAAGTCCATGATTGTCATCGGCGGCGGGGTCATCGGGCTCGAACTCGGTTCGGTCTATGCCCGTCTCGGCACCGAAGTCAATGTGGTGGAGTACGCGGACAGCATCATTCCCACGATGGACCGGGCGATGGGCAAGGAACTCATGCGCTCCATGAAAAAACTCGGGGTGAAATTTCACCTCAAGCACGGCGTGAAAGAAGTGACTGGCACGGGTCGCAGCGTGACCGTGAAAGCCGATTCCAAGAAAGGCGACGAGGTGACGTTCAAGGCGGAATACTGTCTGGTGAGCGTCGGACGCCGCCCTTACACCGAGGGCCTCAACCTGGAAGCCGCGGGTCTGGCCACGGACGAACGCGGTCGCATCAACGTGGATGCGCACATGCGCTCCAGCGTGCCCCACATTTACGCCATCGGCGACGTCGTGCGTGGGGCCATGTTGGCCCACAAAGCGGAGGAAGAAGGCGTCTTTGCCGCAGAAACCATTGCCGGCCAGCACCCCCACATCGATTACAACCTCATTCCCAACGTGGTGTACACGTGGCCCGAGGTGGCCGGGGTGGGCGCCACCGAGGAGCAATTGAAGGCCGATGCCGTGCCCTACAAGAGCGGAAGTTTCCCTTTCAAGGCCAGCGGGCGTGCCCGAGCCAGCATGGACACAGACGGCCTGGTGAAGGTGCTCGCGCATGCTGAGACCGACGAGATCTTGGGTGTGCACATGTGCGGACCCCGTGCGGCAGACATGATTGCCGAAGCGGTGGTGGCCATGGAATTCCGGGCGAGTGCCGAGGACATTTCTCGCATGTCCCATGCACACCCGACCTTCACAGAGGCCATCAAAGAAGCTGCCCTGGCTGCCACCGACAACCGCGCGCTGCACATTTGAGCGCGTCGGTTGTTGTGAACGTATGAGTCTACCGATGAAGACCTGCATCCTCATTGTGAATTTGGGGACGCCTGACGCACCGACACCTGGCGCGGTGGGACGATACCTGCGTGAGTTTTTGGGCGATGGCCGCGTGATTGACTTCCCTTGGTTGCCCCGAAAAATCTTGGTGAACGGCATCATTGCCCCCATCCGTCGCTTCAAGAGCGCGCGGGAGTACAAGAAAGTGTGGACAGACGAAGGGTCGCCGCTCCTGCTCTATGGCGAGTCTTTGCAGCAGAAACTTCAAGCGCGGCTGGACACGGAGGAGGCGCGCCACGCGTTTGGGGGAGAGGTGAAAGTGGAACTTGCCATGCGATACCAGCACCCCTCCATGGACCATGTCATGGCCCGCATGGAAAAAGACCGTTACGACCGCATTTGCATCCTCCCGCTCTACGCCCAATACGCCTCAGCAACCACCGGATCTACCCTGGAAAAGGCGTTCAAAATCATGAGCCGATGGTACGTCATTCCCGAAGTGGTGGCCATCAGCCAATACTGGGACTTTGAAGGGTATTTGCGGGGCTTTGTGGAACAGGCGGCGGCCTTTGATTTGGACAGCTACGACCACATCTTGTTCAGCTACCACGGGCTTCCGGAGCGTCAGGTCGACAAGATCTACGAAGACCGAAAGTGCGCCAACCACAGCTGCGAGGACGAGATCAACGACGAGAACCGGCAATGCTACAAGGCCACGTGCTACGCCACGAGTCGCGCCCTGGCTGAACGCCTCGGGCTGCGTGAGGACCAATACACGGTGTGTTTCCAAAGCCGACTGGACAGCAAATGGCTGCGGCCTTTCAGCGACGACGTGATTGTCGAACGGGGCGAGGCAGGGGACAAATCCTTGCTGGTGTTCAGCCCCGCATTTGTGGCCGACTGCCTGGAAACCCTGATTGAAATCGGAGAAGAATACCAAGAGGTGTTCGAGGAGCACGGTGGCGAAAAAGTGGAACTCGTGCCGAGCTTGAACGACCATCCTACTTGGGTGAAGGGGCTGGAAGACTTGGTGCGCCAACGCATGGGCGTGGCTGCACGTCCCGACGCGGTTGCCTCCGGCGAGCCAAACCCCTAACTTCCTCGCATGAAGGTGCGTGACCTGCCTCCGTTGCAACCCCTGTGCGATCTGCACGAGCACGTTGTGCTGCTTTGGGATGAACGAATCGAGGGACGTGCCTTGCTCGGCCTTGGGGCCAAGAGAACCCTGTTGGTGAACGAGCCCTCGCCGGGGGACTGGGGACTTTGGAACACCTTTGTGGAGGAAACACAGCGTCGCGGGGCTTGGGCGTTTGGCTGGCTCGGGTACGACTTGCACGAAAGCTTGGAGTTGGCCGGCGCCGAAAGCTGTCCCCCTTCCCTTCCTGGGCATCCCGGAGAATGGCCTTTGATGTGTTGGTGGGAACCCGAGGTCGTGGTGGAGTGGGCTGTGGGAAAGGCTGAACCGCACTTGGTTGCAGGCCAAACGCACCCCTCGGCCGCCGAATTGTTGGACCTCCTCGCCGCCCCGGCCAAGGACCTGCCCACCCCGGCAGAACCACGTGCGGAAGGTTGGCGCCCCCTCGAGCCGGGATGGAGCCAAGACGCCTACGAGGCCAAATTCCATGAAGTCCACCGCGCCCTGAAACGCGGAGATATCTATGAGATGAACCTGTGCATGCCCTGGTCGGGAAGCGCACCGGGCCATGCAAGCTGGTCGATTTTTGAGCGCCTCGCTGCCACCACCCGGGCGCCGCACTCGGCCTATGTGCAAGCCGGACCGTGGCGCACGATGTGTGCGAGCCCGGAACGTTTTTTGGCCAAGAGAGGCCACACCCTGCATTCCCAGCCCATCAAGGGCACCGTCAAGCGCGGACAAACCCCCGAAGAGGACGAAGCCTTGAAACGCGCCTTGGCTTCGAGCGAAAAGGAGCAAGCGGAGAACGTCATGATCGTCGACTTGGTCCGGAACGATTTGAGCCGGGTTGCCACGCCGAATTCGGTCACGGTGGAGGAATTGTTTGGCATCCACACCTTCTCGACGGTGCACCAAATGATCAGCACCGTCTCATGCACTTTGTCGGAAGGCGTCTCGCTCTTGGACATCATGCGTGCCACCTTCCCCATGGGGTCCATGACGGGTGCGCCCAAACTCAGTGCCATGAAGCACATCGCCGCATTGGAAAGGGTGGGTCGCGGCGTGTACAGCGGGGCACTGGGGTATGTGGCGCCTGATGGCGATTGGGACTTGAACGTGGTCATTCGGTCGTTGATGCACCGGGCGGACACCGGCCGTGTTGACGCCACGTTTGGCGGCGCCATCACCTTGCTTGCGAGTGCGGAAGAGGAATACCAAGAGTGCCTTCTCAAGGCAGAAGCCCTGCGACAATGTCTGGAGCCATGAAAGGAGTGCAAGACCATGTGCAACGCGCGCTCAAAGAGGCCGCGGTGGACGGTCCTTCCAAGCTCGTCGTGGCGGCCAGTGGTGGCCTCGATTCCACGGTGTTGCTTCACGTGTTGCACGCCTTGGAACACAAATTGGTGGTCGCTCATGTGAACCACGGCACACGGGGTGAGGAAAACGACGGCGACCGCGAGGCCGTGGCTGCTTGGGCCGCGCAACACGAATGCGAGTTGGAAGTCCTGACGCTTGACACCCATGCCGTTGCCGAGGGGCCGCAAGGGTTTCAAGGCGAGGCGCGCAAGGCCCGCACGGCGTGGTTTGACTCGTTGTGCGCGAAGCACAACGCCGTGGCCGTGGCCACCGGTCACCATGCCGACGACCAAGCGGAGACCTACGTGCTCCACGCCATGCGTAGCTCCGATCCGTGGGCGGTGCAAGGCATGGCGCTGCGTGATGGACTCAGGATCCGACCCCTGCTGGGGTTGACCAAACGCGACCTTTTGGCCCATGCCGAACACATGGGCTTGACATGGCGTGAAGACCCAAGCAACACGTCCCCGACCTACCTCCGCAACCGCATTCGCCACGAGGTGTTGCCCTTGTTGGATGCCCTAAGGCCTGGAACGCGGGGACATCTGACCGCCTTGGCGACGCGCGCCGAACGGCTCGGACGACTGGTCGAACCCCTGCTTCAAGCAGCCCGCGGAGAGGCTGAAGTCCAGCCTGGCCAATGGCGCATCGCGCGTTTGACCCAAAACGCATGGGCCCAAGAGGCTTTTCTCAGGGCCTTGTCCCGCGGGGGCTGGAGCCTGTCGGGCGCCGAACGTGCACTGGCCTTGGTGGACGCCCAAGTGGGCAGTGTTGTGGAGCATGGCGCCCAACGGGTGGTCCGAGAACGAGAGACACTGGCATTCGAGGCGACACCCCCGGGACGCTTGCCACAACCCGTGACCTTGCAGTCAGGCGCCGGGGAAGGCACCATCGACACAGCCTTGGGCACCTTGTCTTGGACCACCGCCACGTGTCCCGCGTCCACTGAGGGCCTGGATGTCAACCATGGTTGGCTGCCCGTTTCATGGCTGCCCGTGACGGTGCGTCCGTGGCAACATGGCGACCGTCTTCAGCCCCTCGGCATGCAAGGCCAAACCAACGTGAGCGACGTGCTCACCCAAGCCAAGATTCCCCACGCCTTGCGGCCCTCTGCCTTGATCCTCACGCGCGAACACGACGGCTGTGTGTTGTGGGTGATTGGACACAAAGTTTCTGAGCCCTTGCGGTTGAACCTCTCCACCTTTGCAGGCCAACCTGGTTTGGCTTTTTCATTCACCCCTGCCCCATGAACTCCGAATCGTACACCACGCCCAAGACCTTGACAGGCAAGGACAAAGACACCGCCATGGTCGGTTTTGTGGTGCTTGCGGGGTTGTTCATTGCCAGCTTGGTGTCGTGCAACCTCATCTTCCGAAAGTTCTTCACCTGGGACTTGGGCGGCTTGACATTTGAGCAAAGTGTGGGATTGCTTCCCTACCCGCTGACCTTCCTGGTCACCGACCTCATCAGTGAAATCTACGGGAAGCGCAAAGCCAACCTCGTGGTGTTGTCGGGCCTGGCTGCGTCCGTGATGGTGCTGCTCATCGTGTCCCTCGCAGGCGCCGTTGAGGCCACATCTTGGTCTCCGGTTTCAGGATCGGAATTTGACCACGTGTTTGGCCAAACCGCATTGGCCGTGGGGGCGAGCATGGCGGCCTACCTCTTGGCCCAATTCATCGATGTCCGCATTTTCCATTTTTGGAAGCACCTCACCCACGGCAAACACTTGTGGATTCGCAACAACCTGTCCACCATCCCTTCTCAAGTGGTCGACACCGCCACCGTCTTGGTGCTGTTGTGCGCAGTCGGCGAAATTGGGTGGGAACGGTTTGGGGCGTTGCTCCTCAACGGCGTGCTGTTCAAATCCCTTGTCGCGGCAGCCGACACCCCGTTGGTCTATGTCTGCGTAGGCTGGATGCGACGGCGATTTGGCCTGGCAGAGGGACAGGAAATCGAGTTGTGAGGCCTTTCCTCCACGTGCGATTGTCATGAATTGGGACCGGTGTGGATTTGGCATCCTCCGGCGCGCGGTATCTTAGCGGACCTACTGACACTGACATGCACAACTGCACCTCGATCGTTTCCATGCTGAAGTCCGGTTTGTGGAACGCCAGCCATGGGTTGGCCACCGCGCTTCTCCTGCTTGTTTCCCTGACCGCTGTCGCCCAAATTGAAGATCCCGTCACTTGGGATTTTGGGCTGTACCCCAGCGAGCAAGAGGGCCTTCACGACCTCGTGATCCACGCCAAGGTGGACACGTGTTGGCACATCTACAGCCAAGACAACAACCCCGACGACGGACCCGTGCCGACCGAGTTTGGCTTTGAGTGGCCGGAGGGTGTCGTGGCGCAAGGCGGTGTGCTCGAGTGCACCCCCATTGAAGAGTACGACCCCAACTTCATGTTGGACCTCAAGTTCTTTGAAGAGAATGTCTACTGGCGCCAAACCGTGGATTTGGGCGGCGCTTCCGCAGACGCCAAAATTTCCGGCTACGTGTACTTCATGGTGTGCGATGCCAGCATGTGCCTTCCGCCTGAGGAGGT
>CBFHRO010000009.1:15779-51659 GCA_965658245.1 uncultured Flavobacteriales bacterium | reverse complement strand
CAAGGACACCATCGAGGAGTACAAAAACCTGCACCGCGAAGGCAGCCACATCAGCCAGGTCTCGGGCGTGCTTGCCCAGATCCGTCGTGGACCGCTTGGCGTGGTGCTTTGCCTCGGCCCGTTCAACTACCCTTTGAACGAGACGTTTTGTGTGCTGTTGCCTGCCATTTTGATGGGCAACACATGCGTCTTCAAGCCCGCCAAATACGGAGTGCTCTTGATGGTGCCCCTGCTGGAGGCTTTTGCAGAGAGCTTTCCTCCAGGCGTGGTCAACATTGTGTTTGGGCGAGGCCGAACCCTGGCCAGTCCCATCATGCAATCGGGCCGGGTGGATGTGCTCGCACTCATCGGCAACAGCAAGAGCAGCAACGCCTTGATTTCGCAGCACCCCAAGCCCAACCGGGTGCGACAAGTGCTGGGGTTGGAGGCCAAAAACCCAGCCGTCGTGTTCCCCGATGCGGACCTTGATTTGGCCGTGAAGGAATGCGTCAAGGGTGCATGGAGCTTCAACGGACAACGGTGCACCGCCTTGAAAGTGGTGTATGTGCACAAAGACATCCGAGAGAAATTCCTCGAAGCGTTCGCCCGTGCCACCGACAACCTCGTCATGGGCAGTCCCCTGGTGGACGCCGACATCACCCCTCTTCCCGAGGTGGGCAAAGTCGAAGCCATGCAAGGCTACATCGACGAAGCCGTGGAAAAAGGTGCCTCGGTGATCAACGGACGTGGTGGCACCGTGGAGGGCAACATGATGTTCCCCGCCATCTTGTACCCTGTGGACCGCGAGACGGCCATCTTCAAGGAAGAGCAGTTCGGTCCGGTCTGTCCTGTGCTTGAATTTGAGGACTTTCACGACGTGCTCAAGGACATCGCAGAAAGTGACTATGGACAACAGGTGAGTGTCTTTACGGCCAACCACGAGACGGCCGGCCGCGCCATTGACCAACTCGTGAACCAAGTGTGCCGCGTCAATCTGAATGCGACATGCCAGCGCGGGCCCGACACCCTCCCTTTCACAGGCCGAAAGGACAGCGCGGTGAGCACCTTGAGCGTCAAGGCCGCCCTTCGTTCGTTCAGCATCCGGACGCTCGTGGCGTGCAACGCCTCCCAAAAGGACTTGGTCGAAGGCATCGTTGCCGGCGGACACTCCGAGTTCTCCAGCATGAACTACCTGCTCTGATTCGGGGTACTTTCGTGGCATGACGTCTCGTGTCTTCCTCCTGGTCGCCCTGTGCGGTGTGCTTCTTTCTTCGCAAGCCCAAACCCTGCCCGCGCCAGACAGACTCGCCCTTGGCGAAATCGTCGAACTCGCGGCCACCCATCTCGAGCCGAAGACCCTCGCTGAGATGGCACAAGGCCATCCCGTGGCCCTCGTTCACGGCCGTGCCTCCGTGGGCTTCATTGGGCGCCTGAGTGACGACGTCTCTGAGGCAGAATGGCGAATCTGGGCCGCAACCCACCCGGCTGTGGTGGCAGGGGCGTGCCGCTCCGGCATTGCCTCCTTCCGGGTCGACGCGTATGATTTGGGCGTGATTTCAGAATTGCCCATGGCTCTGGTGGAGCTGGCCTCGAGGGCCGTCCCCGACGTCCACAAAGCGCGATACGGCACACGGGTGGACAGCGTTCACGCCGGCCTTGACTTGCCCCAGCCCTTTCACGGCGAAGGCGTCCTGATTGGGGTCCTGGACTGGGGCTTTGACTACACGCATCCCATGTTTTACGACACGGCGATGACCGCGTCGCGCATCCGGGCGGTTTGGGATCAGTACCGCCAAGCCGGGCCCGCTCCCTTGGGCTACGACTACGGAACCGAAGCCGACACTCCGGAATCGGTCCAGGCCATGGGCAGCGACACCGCCAACGTGTACAGCTACTCCACGCACGGCACTCACGTGGCAGGCATCGCAGGAGGTGGCGGCGCCGGGGTAGGGTTGACTGGCATGGCGCCTGCCGCGGAATTTCTCTTCGCCACGCTGATGGTCGACGAGGCCGCCGCCCTCGACGCGTTTGAGTGGATGGCTGGCGTGGCGGAAGCCGATGGCAAGCGTTTGGTCATCAACAACAGCTGGGGACTTCCTCAATGGGGCGTTCCAGACGGCACAGGACTCAGCAACCAATTCATAGACGACCTGTCCAGCGAGGGGGTGGTTTTCGTCAGTTCCAACGGAAACAACGGCGACAGCGACTTTCACATCGACCACACCTTCACGGAGGTCGGTGACACGATTCGTTCCCGGGTGCAATTCTACCCGCTGTCCGCCAATCCCAATGCCTGGGGCCAAAACCTCACCCTCTGGGGCGAACCCGGGGAGTCGTTCAGCGCCGGCTTCATGCTCACCCAGGGCGTGAGCACGGTGGTCGGCACCAGCCCGATGTACCACACCGCCGACGGTCCTTTGGTGTTGGACACCATTCACGTCGTCAACGACGACACCCTGATCTACGACATCGCCATGGAAGCCGCCCATCCTAACAACGGACGCCCTTTCCTGCAAATGCGCATCCACAAAGGCTCCTCCAACCTCGCGGTTGTGCTGCAAGCAACCGCAGAGAGCGGGCGCGTCCACGCATGGAACCACACCCACCTTTCCAACAACGTGGGCAATTGGGGCCAAAACTTCCAAGCCGCCCAATCCACATGGCTCGCCGGAGACCCCTACTACGGCATCCAGCAGCCCGCCTGCGGGCACAGCGTCATCGCCGTGGGGGCGTACAGCTCCGAATACCCCAATTCGCAGGGCACAGAAGTGGGCGGCAGCCTCGCCAACTTCTCCACCTACGGACCCACATTGGATGAACGTTTGAAGCCCAACGTGTCCGCGCCAGGGGTCAATGTGGAGTCCTCCTTGAGTTCGTTCCGCGACGGCTCTTACAGCGTGACCAGCACCGCCGAATTCGACGGCATGACCTACGAGTTTGCGAAGCTCTCCGGCACCAGCATGAGCAGTCCCGCAACCGCGGGCGTCGTCGCGCTGATGCTCGAGGCCAATCCCACCCTGACGCCCGGCGATGTGAGGACGATTTTGGAATGGACAGCCAGGGAAGACAACGACACTGGTTCGCTTTCCGCGGAAGGCGACTTGGTGTGGGGACACGGCAAGGTGACGGCGTCACAAGCTGTGATGGCCTCGCTGGGTTGGATTTCGCATGTGGGCCTGCCCTACTTCCCCTCCGCCCCGGACGAACACACCCTGCTCGCCTACCCCAATCCTTCCAAAGACTTCGTGTGGGTTTCTGGCATGGATTCCCCTTCAGGCACATGGACCTTGACGAACCTCAGGGGCGAGTGGGTCTGCTCGGGCGAGGCCACGCCTTGGTTCCGGGTCAACCTTGAAGGATTGCCCCAAGGCGTGTACACCTTGCGGACGGTCAGCACAGAAGGAAAGACGCGCACTGTGCGAGTCGTGAAGCAGCCGTAAGTCCTACCTTCGAACCGTGAGCATGCCGGACCTTTCCCCTACCGTTCCAAAACAGATCACCCTGCCCAAAAGGGCATGGATGTTCCTTTTGGCCTTGCTTTGGATGGGAATCGCCACGGCCCAAAATGTGGACTTCCGCGCCGTCGTCGCGCCAGGATTGCAACGCGCCGAAGCGGTCGTGCCCCACGAGACTGGCGCATTTCTGGTGTCCTCCACGGTCCTGCCCGAATCCAACCTCCTCCGCGGCCACGTGGCGCATTTTGACGACGATTTGAACGTGGATTGGACCCGGCTTCTGCCCTGTCCTGCCGTGTTTGAAGAAGTCCTCGATGCATGGAGCGATGCCCCTGGCACGCTGACCGTCCTGACCCAAAGGCTGACGCCCCTCGACGGATACCAAACCGTCTTGCACCAGCTCGATTCAACTGGCGTATGGCTCGGTGAGTCCCTTCCTGACGTGCCGCAAGGATTTCGCGCCACCACCAAGGTCGACTGGGTGGGTGCGCCGTGGCTGGTCGGCGCCACCGGCACGCAACCTTTGGCGGTGAACTTGAATACAAGCGAGCTCAAGACATGGGGCGGTGCCCCTGGCGCCCTGGATGAAGTGACCGACGCCGTGGTGGTGGGCAGCCTCATGGTGGCCGTGGGTTCCCGAACCAACGACGACACCACGTCCACTGCGATTTGGGGCCTGTATCCCTTGGGTACGCCTGCCTTTGAAATTGTGGATCCCGATCCAGCGGCTGGGGCCTTCAGCAGGGCAGATGCCGTGGCCACCAATGGCAGCAGCGTGCGGGTCCTGCACACCTTCCAGCCCGACACCGCATCCAACACCCTCCACAGCATGTTGTCTGTCAGCGTGCAGCAAGGCGACGTCGTGGGCATCCTTTACGGTCCTTCGGAAGGGGAGCGTCCGGGACGGGATTTGACCTGGACGGACGCCGGCTGGCTCAAACTCACCCAAACCGACGGCTTCACAGACCTCGGACAAAGCATGCTCCTCACCCACTACAGCCCCAACGGCACCTACCAAGATCAAGGGGCATGGGGAACCGCTTTTGAGGACGATCCCGCACATGTCACCCAAGCCGAGGATGGCGCCCTTTGGGTGGCAGGCAGCACGCGAGGATTCGCCGGAGGAACGTGGGATGCATGCGTGTTGCGGTTGGACAGCATCGGCCCCTTGGGAACGTGGTCCAACGATGCGCTCGGTTTGGGCGTGCACAACGACGATTTGTTCGACGACGTGCTGTCCATCGACGGGCCCCACGCCACGGCATCCAAGTGGACCTGCAGCCCCAATCCCGCATCCGACGTCACCATGCTCATTCCACCCCGCGCCGGGCTCCTGTCCGATGCGTGGACGTGGAGCCTCGTGGACGCCCGTGGGCGGGTGGTGTCCACCGGCACGGGTGACCAAATCGACGTCTCGCGCTGCGCCCCCGGGAGGCACACCGTCGTGGTCCATGCAGGGCCTCAACGCATCCACGTGAAGGTGTTGGTCGCTTCCGTGCGCTGACGTTGTTTCCACCCGTCATCTGCACCATCTTCGCGTTGTGAATCGTTTGCCCCTTCTGTTCGCCCAGCTCGTGGTCGTCTTGGCGCTGCTCTCCGCGTACGGTTGGGCGGTCAAACACCGCACCAAGGGCGATTTGAACTTGGGTTGGGCCAATTCGGTGGTCGACCAGCTCTCGGGCTTTCCCGATTTGTTCAAGAAGTCGGTCAAAGAAGCCCAAACCCTCCCCCAAACCTTCGTGCCCACTTCAAGCGATTTCGCGTCCGTGAACCGCCTGGGCCAAGACGTGTTGGCCTTGACTGCGTATTCCAGCGAGGATGGTGGACGGCACATCGACCTGCGCAACTTACGCAACGACGACGTGTTGCACCGCTGGGTGGTGCCCGGGGACATTCCGATGAAGCCGCACTGGCGCGTCCATCACCCGCTGTTGCTGCCCGACTCGTCGGTCATCTCCTTCATCACCAACCGAAGCCCCTTGTTCCGTCTCGACGCGGCGTCCAACCTCTTGTGGCGGCAAGACAGTTTGAGCTTCCACCACGCCATCAACCTCGATGCCCACGGAGACCTTTGGGCGTGTGTGCAACAATGGGAGCGAGGCGGGCGCCACATTGGCTACCGCGGACGCTACGCCATGGACGGCAAGACCGTGCATTTCCTGGACAACAGCATCGCCAAACTCGACCCCGAGACGGGCCACATCCTGTACACCAAGTCGTGCGCCGCCATCCTTCGCGAGAATGGATTGGAGCACCTCATTTTGCGGTCTGGAGATTCCCAAGACCCCATGCACCTGAACGACGTGGAGCCTGCCCTTTTCAGCGGCACCTACTTTGACGAAGGTGACCTTTTCCTGAGCTTTCGAAACCTGCAAGCCGTCTTGCACTTCCGCCCCTCCACGGGCGAGGTTCTCCGGGTCATTGACGGGCCACTCGCAGCCCAACACGACGTGGACATTCTCGACGATTCAACCCTGGCCATCTTCAACAACGCCACACAGGAAAACGTGGGCAAGTACACCAGCGGCGCACACACATACCCGGTGTCCAAGGACCAAGTCGAGTTGAAGCATTGGCACTCGCATGTGGTGGAATACGATTTGGCCTCCGAGAGCTTCACGCCACTGTGGGAAGACCTCATGCGGGAACAAGAAATCATGACCTTCAGCGAAGGCCTGCAAGAATTCCTCCCTGACGGCTCGGTCTTCTTGGAAGAACAAAATTCCGGCGTCCTCTGGGTCGTTGGCGACGACGGCGTCCTCTACAAAGACGTCCATCGCTCGCATCACGAGGGCCACCACCACCTGCCCAACTGGACGCGCATCATCTCCTCTTTCCCATGAATTTCCCCCTCTACATCGGCCCCTCCATGGGGGCGGGCGCCATCGTCCTGACCTTGATCATCGGCGGCATTGTGGTCGCATCGCTCGGGTACATTGTTTGGCTGCGGGTGAAGAAGTTTTTGAAGAAGTAACGCCGTGGTGGCGCTCGCGTTGTTGACGGCTTCGGCCTACGTCGCTTTCTTCTTGGTAAGGTGGAACACACCCTTGCTTCATCGGCTCGCCTTGAGCAGCGTCGGCGTTCTGGACGGGATGCTCTCCGATGGCGACGACGACGAAAAGCTCGCGGCCCTGGAAGCCGGCACCGGCAAGCTGCTCCGCGCGCTTTTTGCATTCCTGGCTCTCTTGGCCGCCTCCGTCCTGCTGTTGGTTGCCCCGACCCATGTCCTGAACGGCAACCTTGAACTGCTTGAGACGTGGCAGGGCATTGCGGCCCTGTCCGTGGGCGGAACGCTTGCATTGGTTTTGCCCCGCCGAATGCCCAACTCGCCCGACGCCTCAGGACTCGGCGCGTCGAGCCACTCCGCCCTTGACCAACTCCTGCACCGGATGCTCCTGAACCACCCGCACGTGCACCTTCGCCTGATGTGGCGCGAGATTCAGGGCTGGCGCAAGGGCGGCGGCGCGCCTCGGCCCACGTTTCTTTGGGTGACCGGGCTGGCCAGGGCGGGCACGACGAGCGTGCTCGAGCGCCTCGTGGCCACCGGCGCGTTCCACAGCCTGAACTACGCCAACATGCCCCTTGTGCTCGCGCCCGGACTTTGGAAGCGGTTTCACAACCCCGGCACGGGCGAGTTGCAGGAACGAAGTCACGGCGACGGCATCCTCGTGGGCCTCGATTCGGCCGAAGCCCTTGAAGAGGTGTTCTTCCAGGCGATGACGGGTCGCAGCTATGTCACCAACACCGCGCTCGAGGCCCACGACGTCTCTCCTGGCCTTCACAACACCTACCTCGACTACCAAGGCATCGCCCTCGCATCAAGCGACAGACCCGATGCCATGTACGTCGCGAAGAACAACAACGCCCTGCTGCGCTACCCCGCCATGCGCCGCCAAAACCGGGACTTCCACGTCGTGTTCATGTTTCGGGAACCGTTGACCCATGCAGCCTCGCTTCTGGCCATGCATCGCAAGTACTGCGCCATGCAAACCGACGATTCGTTCGTGAAAGAATACATGGACTGGTTGGCGCACCGAGAGTTTGGGCTGGGACACCTGCCTTTTCGCTTTCCTTCGACCGCAAAGTTGCCTGAGGGGGATTGTGAATCGCTTGATTATTGGCTTGAAGTGTGGATCAACCATCACCGCGAGGCCCTTGATCTGGACCCTCACCGCCTCCACTTTGTGCAATACGAGACCTATTGTGCACATCCCAATGCCGTTCTCCAATCGTTGATGCGCGAGGTGGGGGCCAAAGGCAAGGTGCCTTCCTACCCGTCTTACCGCAACACGAGGCCGGCAGAAGGTGACGTGAATCCAGCACATCTTGCCGAAGCCCGTAAACTCTATGATGCGATGTGCGCCCAAGCACATACGCCTTCCTCATGAACAAATCGGACTGAGTTTCGATTTATAGGGCATGAAGTGTTTTTATTTGGTCCTGAGCTGTGCATTGTGCGCAATGTTCTCAAGTCAGGCCGTCGCGCAAACCCTCTCCATTCCAGAGGGTCGCACCATGTTGCTCACAGGTGGAGGTCCGGGACAAGATGGGTTGCCCGCTCCGCAGGGAACTGAGGTCGCCCTTGAAGCCACGATTTTCAACCAAAAAGGACCTGTTCGTGTGGATGTCCGAGACACCGGAGGGTCGACCCTTCGTGGATTTGGGTTGGGCAGACGCGGGGAAGCCACAGTCTATGTCGGCCCACGCGAGCGGTTGTTCATCGCCGCCACCCAAAGCAACGCCAAGGTGAAGGTGACCTACGTGCCAGCCCCAGAGCCCAACAACGCCGCCGCAAATGAGACCCTTTCCTTCACCCTTCGAAACCCAGGTGCAACGCCCATTCCACTTGAAATTCCAGGGGTCATGAATCCCAATTTGAGCCCCTTCAGCAACAGCGGCGTCTCCTTGGCACCCGGGCAGCCCATCTATTGGACCCCAAACAAGAAAAAAGGGAAGCGCATTCTCATTTACCGCGTGCCGGAGGACCTGGCACCGGGGACGGTGTTGGACGTGGCCCAACTCGTGTCCGACGCCCGCTGATTCGCCGCGGTCCGAATTGACGTGCCTTTCGGCCCGTCGAGATCAGTCTTGGTAGACGACGCGGCGCACGACGCTGGCGGTGTCGAGCAACACCACTTCCAACGCCGTCAGATTGCCGGGCTCTTCTCCCGCCTGTTCGAGGAGATACCACTGCGGGGTGTCGCGTGGACCGCTGTCCCCAAAATTGACGTCGGCCGAGCCCACAAACGAGAGCACCTGCGAGACCGTCAAGGCGGGATGTGCCTCGCGCACTTCTGACGAGAGCTGCACGCCACCCTCCACAATGCTCGTACGCACTTGGGCTGAAGGGAGCCAGGAACCACAGCCCCTGCTGCCGAAGAAATACAGCGACAAGGCAATGCCGATCACAATGCCAATGCCAAATCGAGAGAGTCGTTGCCAAAAATTCATGTTCGTCAGTCGTTCGTGTGCGAAGCTACACCCAAGCGCACGTTTGGTCGGCTTACCTTCGCAACATGGTGCAAGTGCAGGGCGTGCAGTTCCAATACGGCGAGGAAGGTCCGCGGATGACGTTCCCCGACTTTTCATGTCAGCCCGGGGACAGAATGCTCTTGCTCGGCCAGTCAGGCACGGGCAAAACCACCCTGCTCCACCTGCTCTGTGGCATGCTCAAGGCCCAAGCCGGCACCCTAAACGTGGCGGGACAAGATTTGCGGGCGGCCTCAGACCGAGATCTCGACACTTGGCGAGGAAAAGCCTTGGGCGTGGTCTTCCAGCGTGCACACTTTGTGCAAAGCCTGACCATTCAGGAGAACCTCGCCCTGCCCCACCAACTCACGCAAGGACATGTGCCCTCGGAGGTGCTCGACCGCATGGGTTCCATGCTCGACCGACTCGGCATCGCGCACCGCGCTGAGGCCCGGCCCCACGAATTGAGTGTGGGCGAACAACAACGCGCGTCCATCGCGCGCGCGCTCCTTCACAAGCCGCAAGTCGTGTTTGCCGACGAGCCCACCTCGGCCTTGGACGACCACAACGCCGCGGCTGTCATGGACATCCTCGACCGGGAAGCGGCTGAGGCCACCCTCGTCGTGGTCACCCACGACCAACGTCTGAAGGACCGTTACCCCCACTGTGTCACCTTGAACCCCACCCAAACATGAAGTTGAGCCTGCTCTACCAAGCGTGGCGAAACCTTCGGGCCAAGCCCTTGCAAACGGCCCTGAGCCTCGCGTTGCTGGGGTTTGGCGTGGGCATGGTGAGCCTCATGCTCCTGACGGAAAAGCAGGTGAACGACGCGTTCGAACGCAACATCAAAGACATCGACCTCGTGCTGGGCGCCAAGGGAAGCCCCCTTCAACTCATTTTGGCCAACGTCTACCACATCGATGCGCCCACGGGCAACATCAACCAACGCGCGGCGGAGAAGGTCCTCAAACACCCCTACATCGACTCTGGCATCCCGCTGGCATATGGCGACAACCACGAGGGCTACCGCATCGTGGGGACCGAGCACAGCTACGTCGAGCACTACGCGGCCACCTTGGCGGAAGGCCAATTGTGGGAGGCCCCTTACGAGGTCACCGCAGGGGCCCGCGTGGCGGAAAACCTCGGACTGAAGATTGGTGACACGTTCTTCAGCGCCCACGGCCTGAAAGACCAAACCGACGTCCACACCAACAAGACCTTCACCGTGGTGGGCATCCTCAAGCCGAGCGGCAGCGTCGTGGATCAGCTTTTGCTGACGCCCATGGAGAGCATTTGGTACGTCCACATGGAGGATGGGGAAGTCCTGGACCCAGAGACCCGGGAAATCACTGCCATGCTCCTGAAAAAGCGCAACCCCCTGGCGGTGCTCACCATCCCCAACACGCTTCGGGACAGCAACATGCAGGTCGCGTTGCCCGCCATTGAGGTGAACCGCATGACGCAGCAGTTTGGGTTGGGGACGTCGGCCCTGCGCGCCATCGCCATGCTCATCATGGCCCTGAGCTTCGCCAGCATCTTCATTTCTGTCTTGGACAACATCCGGGCCCGCCGCCATGAGTTGGCATTGATGCGCACCATGGGTGGAACGCCTGGCACCTTGTACCGCTTGCTCCTGGTCGAAGGCGGGCTGTTGAGCGTGGCGGGCACCGTGCTCGGCTTGGTGCTGAGCCGCGTGGGCATGACCGTGCTGAGCCAGGTCGTGGAATCGCAATTCCACTACGACGTGGCCGCCTTGGGCGTTCTGGGAAGCGAGTGGGCTTTGGCAGGCGCCGCCATCGCGGTGGGCTTGCTCGCCTCCGCCATTCCTGCGCGCCGAACCCTGCGTCTCGACATCAGCCGAACCCTGAGTGGGGCCTGAGCCGCTTCCATCCGTACCTTCGAAATCATGAAAACGTCGTCGTTCCTTACCCTGACATTGTCCGCCGCCGCGCTGATTGCGGTATCGATGATGGATTGGAGCAGCATGTGTCACCCATCGGAGGAGGCGCAAGCCACACAGGATCAGCTGCGGCACGTGGGCGAGGCCAAACTCGCCAGCCTCGACCCCCTGCCCGTCACGACTTCCAGCCTCTCGGACTCGCCTGTCCTCGACGGCGAACCCACCGAGCTGACGTGGCAGATGCTGAGCGACGTGGAATTCACCGACGTCTACCTCGAAGAATTGGACGCCTACTACTGGATGCCAGAGTTTGGGCCCCAAGTCATCGGTGCGGAAGGCAAGGCGTTCTTCATCACGGGATACATGATTCCTGTGGATGTCGACGAGGACTTCTACGTCCTCAGCCGCTACCCCTTCGCCAATTGCTTCTTCTGCGGCGGGGCTGGACCGGAGTCGGTCATCGACTTGCGCTTCCCCAACAAGAGCGAGCGGGCCTACCAAACCGACGACCGCCTCACCTTCCGTGGCACGCTTCGGTTGAACGCCGACGACGTGTACCAAATGAACTACATCCTCGAGGGCGCGGTCGAATACACGCCTTGATTCAATCGAGACTGGTGGCCTTGAGCCACTTTCGGTAGGCCGTGAAAAGCCGCGACCGGGACACAAACCCCACGTACCGTCCGTCCTCGACCACTGGCAAATTCCATGCGCCGCAGTGCTCGAATTTGGCCATGACGTCGTCCATCTTGTCTCCCCACTCCACCTCCGCAAGCGGCAGGGTCATCAAGTCCACCACGCGCAAACTCAAGTATTGACTCTGGTCAAACATCACCTGACGGATGTCTTGCAAATCGACGATGCCCAGCAAGTGTCCCTTCGCATCCACGACCGGGTGGAGGTTGCGCTGGCTTTGGGCGACCACCTCCACGAGTTGACCCAAATTCCAGTGCGCCTGCACCGGCAAGAAGTCTTGCTCGAGCTCTTCTTTGAGGTTCATCAAGGTAAGCACGGTTTGGTCTTTGTCGTGGGTCAACAGTTCGCCCCGCTCTGCCAATTCACGGGTGTAGATGCTGTGACGCTTGAGCGCCCGAGACGTCGTGAAGGAAATGGCCGACGTCAACATCAGCGGCACAAACAACCCGTACCCTCCACTGAGCTCGGTGGCGAGGAAAATGGCGGTGAGCGGGGCGTGCAGCACCCCGGCCATCATGCCACACAATCCGGCGAGCACGGAATTGCCGATGGGCATCGTCGTGGGATCGACAAAACCGTTGAGGCCAAGCGCAAAGGCGAAGCCCAGAAGAGCACCACTGAAGAGCGCGGGCGCGAAGATTCCCGCCACACCTCCGGCACCCACCGTGAATCCCGTCAGCATGGGCTTCAGACACGCCGCCAAGACCAACCACCCAATCAAACTCGGCAGCGCCAACGAGCCCCCGAGCATCCACACGTCTTGAATCAGTCCGTCCGAATAGCCCAAGAACAGCTGGTTGATGACCTCGTACCCTTCCCCAAACAGCGGGGGCAGCAAGGCCACCGCTGCCCCAATCAAGGCGCCAGCCAACGTCATGCGCGTGCGTGGGTTGGTGAACCGGCCAATGGTGTGCTGGCTGACCAGGTAGAGTCGTGAAAACACCACCGAACCAACGCCCGTCACCACGCCCATGGCGATGTACCACGGCAAGCGCGACGCCTGAAACGCCGCCAAGGTGGGCACCGTCAAAATGTCTTCTCCTTCAAAAAACACGAAGGCCGTCAGCAACGAGGCCAAGGACGCCATCAGGATGGGCACCAGGCTCGAGGCGGTCAGGTCAATCATGATGACCTCCACCGCAAACACGATGGCGGCGACCGGCGCCTTGAACATGGCGGCCAGTGAACCCGCCGCCGCGCATCCAATCAGCAGCAATCGGCGGCGGAAGTGCCGACGCGTTTGGGAGGCCACTTCAGAACCCAATGCCGCGCCCGCTTGCATGGCAGGCGCCTCCAACCCTCCTGAACCCCCAAATCCCACGGTCAGCACACTGGTGAGAACGGGCGCGAACATCCACGTCCGCTTCATGCGGCCGCGACGCGTGGAGATGGCGTGCAGGGTCGAGGGAATGCCCGGACCGGGGTGCTCCCCACCCAGAACGCGCTGCACCACATACCCCGTGGCCGCCAATCCAAGGATGGGACCCAAGGCCAGGAACCAAGAGCCGCCGACCCAGGATTGAATGGCGAACATGACGCTGCGCAACCCGCCCACGCTTTGTTTCATGACCACCGCGAGCAGCCCTGCGGCGATGCCCACAAGCACGGCCCAAAGCAACATCCCTCGGTCCGACCGCATCCACGACCATCCCGCGCGGACGCCTTCTCTCAGGGCTTCTTTCACACTCATGGAACGCGCATGCTCACCACGAGCACGTCATCGACCTGCTCTTCATCGCCTCTCCACTCGTCAAACCGCGTGCGAAAGTGAGCCTCATGCTCCTGCACGGGCAACGACGCCGTTTCCACGAGCAACTCCCGAAAACGACGGCGCATGAATTTCTTTCCTTTGGGCCCGCCAAACTGATCCACAAACCCGTCCGTCGCCAAAAAAAGGGTGTCTCCCGATTGGACGTCGATGGTTTGGACTTGGTAGTTCTTGGAGCCCGGCTCGAAAGAGCAGATGGCGTGTTTGTCAGCCTTGAACTCCCTCAGCTCGCCCTCACGCACGAGGTAGAGGGGGTTGTTCGCCCCGGCGTATTCCACCTTCATGCGTTCCCAATTGATCGCCACCATCGCGAGGTCCATGCCGTCTTGTCCTCCCATGTGTGCATGGCTCTCGACGCGTTCTGCCGGCAAGGCCAAATCACGCAGCACGTCCGACGGAATGCTCGCCTCCGCGCGGACGTCCTTTCTCAACAGCATCAACACGTGCTCATTGAGCTTGTCGAGGACCTTGTGGGGCTCGGTGTACACCTTCGTGACCCGATCGAGTGCGTTGTGGCCCACCAAGCTCAAAAACGCACCCGGCACGCCGTGTCCCGTGCAGTCAATGGCGGCGAACATGCGGCGGCTGCCCACCGATTTGAACCAGTAGAAATCGCCAGAAACCACGTCCCTTGGTTGGTAGAACACGGCCGAGTCGTAGATGACTTCACGCCGTTCCTGCTCGGAGGGCAGAATGGCCTGCTGGATCCGCAACGCATAGGAAATGCTGTCCTGCAAGTCGCCCAAAATCTCCTCCGCGTGCGCCTTTTGCTGCGCCAATTCCTCTGTCCTCGCCTCGACTTTGCCCTCAAGTTCCCGTTCGTTTTCTGCCAAAGACGTGCGCATCTGCAGCAGCGCCTTGCCCAAGGCATCGTCGTCGCTCAGCGGCTCGTAGGGGGTTTCAAAGTCGCCCCCCCCGACTTCTTGGGAGAATTTTTGGGTCCGAGACAATCCCTCCGCAAGTCGGTTCACGGCCGTGGCCATGTCGCCAATCTCGTCGGAGGTCACCCGGACTTCGTGGTCGGGCAACACGCCTCGCCCCATGTGGAGCAAAGCTCGCTTGAGCTCCTTGACGGGCTGCACAATGCTTCGGGTCACAATGATGCCCAGTGCCACCCCCAAAACCACGACGATCCATGCGACTCGGCCGGCGTACATCGTCAAGTCCGCACCGAGCGCTTCCATGCGGGCGGTGCGGTCGCGCAGGGCGGCGTTTTGGCCCGCTGTCAGCGCCGCGAGCCGGTTCTGCACACGGGTGGAAAACACCTCGAGCTGGGCGCCCGGCTCGGCGTATTCCTTGGCTTTGAATCGGGCCTCGTAATCTTGGTAGCTCTTCCAATCTGGCAGCAAACGCATGATCTCGCCGTACAACACGAGCAAGGCATCGGTCTCCGCACGCAAGGTGTCGAGGTGGGCACGCGCTTGCGGGGTCCACGCCGTTTCAAGCCCGTCCAGCGCGCCCATGTGCTTCGGAAATGAGGCGTTCACCAACTTCCGCAACATCACCTTTTTCTCCACATCCGCCCGGCTCTGCTCTTCGATCCAGTTGTTGATGTAGACCAAGGAAGACGCCAGGGTTTGGTCCATGTCTTCGAGCGCCTCCAAACTGGGCACCAACGCGGAATCAACCTCCTCCGCGAGCTCGCTGCTGCGCGTCAAGGTCTGACGCGTGAACACAAACAACACGGCCACCGCCAAGATGAACACCCCAAAGCCAAGGCCCATCCGCCACGCAATGTTCCACCGCATCTTTTTCATCGCTTCAAGGCGTTTTCCAGGTGAACGCGGTAAGCCTCTTCCTGCTCTGGATGGAACAAAGCGTGATGCACGATCATCAATCCACGAAGGGTCTCCGGCCGGTTGGGCTGAAGTACATCCGATTGCTCAAACCACGGAAGCGCACGCTCGAAAAGGGCTCGGCTGGATTCGTTGATGGCCAAAATCTCGGGGAGCGTCGTGTTCTCGTCCATGGCGTTGATTTGGGCCACGCCTCGGTTGTAGATGTTGACGGCCAGGTTGTAGGTGGCCGTCAAGTCTCGGGGTGACAGCGCGAGCGCCTCCTGGTACTGGGCCACAACCCCCTCGAAGTGCGCCTCGTTACCTGTGGCCGCGAACCATTGGCGGTAAGACCGGGCCATGTTTTTGTGCACCTCGGTCCGTTCGACCGTCGCGTCGAGGGTGGGGTCCAAAAAGGTGGCCACCTCTTCATGCGCCTCGAACAACGCGAGCACCCGTTCTTCCTGTCCGGGCTCAAACGATCCCACGGCGCGGACCACGTCGTCGAAGTACGTTCCACCGAGGTAGCCCAACGCTTTTTCGGCCGAGTGGCGCCACGGGGCAGCACGCTGGGCATCGAGGGCCAGGGCTTGTCGCAAGCGGCGCACAGCCTCGGCCCGGTCGCCACTCAAACTCCCAGAAAGTGCGTCCTTTTTGAATCGCTCTTTGAGCAAGAATCCCGCCACGTAACACGCCTTGGCGTTGCTGGCGGAAGGCGCTTGGAGGTAGGGATGCAATTGCGCCAGTCCATCCTCAATTTGGCCTGCTTTGCCAAGGGCAATGGCCCGCTCAATGGCCAAGTCTTGTGCCGACCCCGGCTGGGCCCAGCCCTTCCCCGTCACCACGAGGCCAAGCGCACACATCCAAATCAACGAGAGGCCGCGCATGACATGATGATGTTGCCCAAGAGAATGCCGCGTTTCTCGGCTTCCTCGGGGTTGATTTCATACTTCAACCCGTCGTTCGAGATGAAGAAATTGATGGTCACGCCCTCCACAAGGGTCGGCTGAAACGCAGTGACCACCAGTGTGGCGTCGCCCTTCACCGCCCGCAAGACCTCGTCGAGTTCCTGGCCGGTGGCTTCGGTGTACAACAGCCGAGGCGCATCTGCCTCGTCCGCCTTGTTGAGCGACAGCACCCGCAACGGCGCGGCCCCAATGGCGCTGCCCGCGAATTTGGGGGCCAGGGCCTCCACCAAAGCGGGTTTGTTGTGCACCGCCACGTCAAACGTGCCCGCGCCCTCCGAGGTGGGCCATTGGTTCGCCTTCACAAACTGTCCCAGCATCAGGCTCTTCAAGACCAACTGCGTGTCGGTGGTGTCGAGTTTGGGGTCTTGCACGCCCCCCTGAAACGCCCAGGCCACGAAGGCCAAAAGCGGCAGTCCCACCCACAAAGACGCACGCCGAATGCCGCGCTGACGCAACGGCATCCGTGACGGACGATTGATTGTGGTGACAGGGACAACGGCCATGCTCACGCGTGATCTGCAGCGCCGAACGTCACGATGTCGCGGTCAAACAAGTACATCGCCCCGTGGTCGTCTCCCGCCAAGGCGAGTTTGTCCAAGATCTTCCGGGCCAACGCCTCCTCTTCAATCTGCTCGCTGACATACCACTGCATGAAGTTGTGGGTGGTGTAATCCTTCGCTTGAAGGCACAAATCCACCACGTTGTTGATGCACTCGGTGACCTTGGTTTCGTGGGCGAGGATGCTTTCAAACACCTCTTTAAGACCAGCGTATTCTGTGGCTCCTGCCTGCACCGTAGGCACTTGCGCCACACCGCCGCGTTCGTTCACAAAGCGCATGAGCTTGAGCATGTGCTGACGCTCCTCCTCGGAGTGGGTGTACAAGAATTCGGCGACGCCGTCAAAGCCTTGGGTTTCGGCCCAAACCGCCATCGTGAGGTAGGTGTGCGAGCTTTGGCCTTCGAGCCCAATTTGCTCGTTCAAGGCGTTGGAAATCGTGTCGTGTAGCATGAAACCAAAGTACACGTCTTCGGCATGCGCCCCGCCTCGAATCGCGGGGGTTAAGAACACCTCAATCTTGGAAACCGGGCACCTTTTGGCGCACCGATTTGAACCGAGAAGCCTGGATTTCTGGCGGCAATTCCACCCCGTCGAGCCACCAATTCACGAGGTGCGTCGCCATCGCAGGACCCACCAGCACCCCGCGTGTCCCCAAGCCATTCAGCATAAGCACGCCCCTGGGCTGACCCGGCCACGGTCCCACCGTCGGACGGCGATCCGGGGACGCCGGTCGCAGGCCCGCTTGATGCGCCTCCAACTGAGCTGTGCGCAAGGATTCGGCCCCCTCCCTGTCAAGGGCATTCGCCATGTGGTCGCACAATTCGTGCGCAGCCGTGGCGTTGGGTGTGGGGGTCAACCGGTGCCACGAATACGTCGCCCCGAGCCGCCACCACTGTCTGCCCTCTTTGACCTCTGTGGGCAGGAGCCACTTTCCGTTGTTGACGGTGTGACCCGCGGTGTCCAATGCGCCAGGACCGGCCAACGGCGTGCTTAAGGTCAACACATCCCCATGATTGGGATTGACCGTCACCCCCACCTGGCCCAGCTCTTCCGCCGCACCCACACCCCTGCAATCCACCACCGCATCTGCATCTTCTGGCAGGCCATCCTGCACCGACCAAGTGCGGTCTTGAAGCAATCCTTGGTCCAAAAAGTGACGTTCCATTCCGTCAAGCAACGCAGGCACGTCGACCCATCCTGAAGCACGAACACGTCCCACGCCCGACGGTCCTTGCAGGACGTCGATGCCTGCTTCCGCGAGTTCTTCCCCTTTTGAAGCCCATTGGCACACCCCGTGCTGTTGAGACCAACGATCGTCCCATGTCGACCGGTAGTCTTCGTTGGCGAAGACCTTGGCCACGGGAACGTTGTAAAGCAGTTTCAGCCCCAACTGGTCTTCCAACTCTCGCAGGGTTTGACGCATCGCTGCCATGTGCGCGGCGGCATTCCAAACTTCCACCACACGACGGAACGACACTGGATTGAACATGCCGGCCGCCACGCGCGAGGCGCTGTGCGTGCCGTTTCCCCACCACTCCACGCGACATCCACGCGACTTGAAACGCCACGCCACAAGGGCGCCCGCAAGGCCTCGGCCCACGACCACAATGCGTTGGGGGGACGATGCCATCGCGCCTCAGTTCAAGAGATGACCCCGAGGTCGCGACTCACCTTTTCAAAGGCGGCGAGGGCGCGGTCCAAATGCGCCTTGGTGTGTGCGGCACTGAGCTGCACGCGGATTCGGGCTTCGCCTTTGGGCACGACGGGATAGAAAAAGCCGATGACGTAAATGCCTTCCTCGAGCAGGGCGTTGGCCATGACTTGGGAGAGTTTGGCGTCGCCGAGCATCACAGGGACGATGGCCGATTCGCCGTCTTTGAACGGGAGACCCGCCTTGCGCAGCCCCTCCTTGAAATAGGCCGTGTTTTCCTCGAGCGTGTCTCGCAGCTCCGTCGTTTCGTCCAGCATCTTGAACACCTCGATGGACGCCCCGACAATGCTTGGGGCGAGGGAGTTGGAAAACAAATACGGACGACTGCGCTGGCGCAACATCTCGATGATTTCACGTTTGCCGGTTGTGAATCCGCCCATCGCCCCGCCCATGGCCTTGCCGAGGGTGCCGGTGATGATGTCGACGCGGCCGAGCGCGTTCCGCAATTCGATCGAGCCGCGGCCGGTCTTGCCAATGAACCCCGTGGCGTGACATTCGTCCACCATGACCATGGCTTCGTAGGCGTCGGCGAGGTCGCAGATTTTGTCGATTTGGGCCACGTAACCGTCCATGGAAAACACGCCATCGGTCACGACGATGATGTTGCGCGCCCCATTCGCCCGGGCCTCCTTCAAGCGCGCTTCGAGCTCGGCCATGTCGTTGTTGGCATAGCGGTAGCGCGCGGCCTTGCAGAGGCGCACACCGTCGATGATGGAGGCGTGGTTGAGGCTGTCGCTGACGATGGCGTCTTCCTTGGTCAGCAGGGGTTCGAACACCCCACCGTTGGCGTCAAAGGCCGCGGCGTAGAGGATGGTGTCCTCGGTGTGGTGAAAATCCGCGATGCGCTGCTCGAGCTCTTTGTGGATGTCTTGGGTTCCGCAGATGAAGCGAACGCTCGACATGCCAAACCCGTGGGTGTCAATGGCCCGTTTGGCAGCCTCGACCACCCGTGGATGCGCGCTCAATCCAAGGTAATTGTTCGCACAAAAGTTGAGCACGCGGCTGCCGTCGTCCAACGTGATTTCGGCGTCTTGCGCGGAGGTAATCACGCGCTCGCGCTTGTACAGACCCGCCGCCTCGATTTCGGCGAGCTCCTGGGTCAACTGGTCTTTGATGCTTCCAAACATGGGCGAAAGGTACGCTCAACCCTGTCCGGGTGGTCACTCCGAAAGGCCGGTGCAATCAACCCAAGACCCATGGCGCATTTCGCGGGCCATGACCCGTGGGGACGTCCCATTCCACCGCGCATCCCCGGGCCACCACGTGCTCCTCCACCATCTCTCGAACGGTTCGTCCAAACGGATTGTCCGTGGCTTGGCCGTGCGTCTTGGTGTTGTCCTTCAAGTCTGTGAACGACCCCACCAACACCCCTTCCACCTCATCGAACACCCCCGCTTGACCCAGCGCCACCAACATCCGGTCGAGGTGATAGAGGTATTCGTCCAAGTCTTCGAGCAGCAGCCACCGGCCTTTCAAAGGCGGCATGGACGGCGTGCCGAGCATGGCGAACAGGACGGACAGGTTGCCGCCCACCACACGACGTTCCCCTTGATGCGCGGCAGGCTCGCCCGTCTGCCAGATTCTTCGGAAGGCGTCAACATCCTGGGCGTCTGTGGTCGGAACGGTGGAGGCGACGGGCGCGTGCAAGGACGCCACGCCCAATCCCGAGGCCCAGCCGTGCAAGGCGGTGAGGTCGGAGAAGCCCGTGATCCAGGTGGGGTTGGCTTGAAGGGCCGACCCGTCGAGCAAGGGCAGGAGTCGTGTGCATCCGTAGCCCCCGCGCAGCGCCCACACGGCGGAGATGTCGGGATCGCGAAACGAAGTGTTCAGCGCCTCGGCGCGCTCAACGTCGGTGCCGCCAAATTGGTGGTCGCGCAAGGTCGTTTGGGCGGGGACGACGGGGTCAAGCCCCCACGAAGTGAGCAGGTTCGACGCCGCGTCAATAAGCTCGGGACTGGCAAACCGTGCAGGGGTGACGAGTGCCACACGCGACCCCTCCTTCAAAGTTGGGGGCAGGTGCAGGGTCGTCAAAGGGGGAAAGGGATTAGAGGACTTTGCCCTTCTTGGGGCGCAGCGCCGCTTCCGCCGCAGTCTTCACGCCGGGGATGAATTCATGCTCCTGCTTCCCCAAGATTTTCTTTTGGAAGTAATTCTCAAGAATCTCTCTCTTCTCACTCGTTCCTTGGACGGGGAGGTCCTTGGCCGCTTGCTTCTTCTCGATGGTGGCGCTCATGGCGGGATGGTTCAGGTCAGGTCGGGAGGTTGCCCGATGTGCCAAAGTAAACGCCTGTTTTCATGCAACGCCTTTCCCAAGTCCTTCAGATTTCCACAACCCGCATTGGACGAAATGGTGCATCACGGGTCCGCGGGCGGTGTCTTTTGGACAGGGTTTGGGCTTTTTTCCAGACCAAACACACCCCACACCTCCAACCAATCGGCGCCCGAAGTACTTTTGCATTCATGTCGCAAAACGCCCCCAAGCGGAGGATGATCACTTCCGCCCTTCCCTACGCCAACGGGCCGATTCACCTCGGCCACATTGCAGGCGCCTATCTGCCTGCGGACATCCACGTTCGGCACTTGCGGAGCATGGGGGAAGACGTGCTTTGGATATGTGGGAGCGATGAACACGGTGCGGCGATCACGCTTCGTGCAAAAAAGGAGGGCACAACCCCCCGCGAAATCGTCGACACGTACCACGTGGAGATGCAAAAAGCCTTCACAGGCCTCGACATCAGCTTCGACCACTACAGCCGAACCTCGTCGCCCAAGCACCACGAAGTGGCGCAGGATTTCTTTCTGACGCTGCTCGACAAGGGCGGGTTTGAGGTGAAAACCGAGGAGCAGTTTTACGACGAAGAAGCCAAGCAATTCCTGGCCGATCGGTACATCCAAGGTGCCTGCCCGTCGTGCTCGTCGGACGGGGCGTACGGCGACCAGTGCGAGAAATGCGGAAAGACCCTGAGCCCCACCGAGCTTGTCAATCCGCGCTCCACCCTGAGCGGTTCCACGCCGGTGCTCAAGCCCACCACGTTGTGGTACCTCCCCATGGGGCGGCACGAGAACTGGCTGCGGGAATACATCGTGGACGGCACGCTCGACGGCCAACCACACCACAACGCCAAGGAATGGAAGGCCCACGTGCTTGGGCAGTGCCGCTCGTGGATCGACGGGGGCCTCGAAAGCCGCGCCATGACGCGCGACCTCGACTGGGGCGTGCCCGTGCCAGTGGAAGGCGCGGAAGGGAAGGTCTTGTACGTTTGGCTTGATGCCCCCATCGGCTACATCACGGCCACCATGGAGTGGTGCGAACAGAACGGCCAAGATTGGCGCGACTGGTGGCAAGACCCCGAGGCCGACCTCATCCACTTCATCGGCAAGGACAACATCGTCTTCCACTGCATCATCTTCCCCATCCTGCTCAAGGAGCACGGGGGCTACAACCTCCCGACCAACGTGCCGGCCAACGAGTTCATGAACCTCGAAGGCGACAAGATCAGCACGTCGCGGAACTGGGCGGTTTGGGTGACCGAGTACCTCGAGGACTTCCCCGAAGGCAGCGACGCGATGCGCTACGTCCTGACGGCCATCATGCCGGAGCAAAAGGACAGCGAGTTCACGTGGAGCGACTTCCGCGACAAGGTCAACAACGAGTTGGCCGACGTCCTGGGCAACTTCGTGAACCGCGTGCTGGTGTTGACCCGCAAGTACTACGACGGCGCGGTGCCTGCTGCCCCGGCCGACGAGGCCCTCGACGCCACCGACCGCACCCTGCTCGAAACCCTCGCGGCCGCTCCGGCCAAGGTCGGCGACCTCATCGCCCGCCACCGCTACAAGGAAGCGCAGCTCGAAGCCATGAACGTGGCACGCCTCGGCAACAAGTACCTGACCGAGCAGGAGCCTTGGAAACTCCAAAAAACCGACCCCGCCCGCACCGCCACGATCATGCACTTGACGTGCCAGGTTGTGGGCAACTGCGCGGTGCTCCTCGAGCCCTTCCTGCCCCAAACGGCTGCGAAGATCGCCACCGCGTTTGGCGTGTCGGACGCGCGTTGGAAGGACGCCCGCACCGACCTCGTTTCCGCCGGCACAGTCCTCGGCGACCTGCCCATCCTGTTCACCAAAATCGACGACGACACCGTCGCCGCTCAGGTCGCCAAGCTCGGCCAGAAGGGCGATGCCGCATCCGACTCCTCAACCCGCACCATCATGCCAGCCAAAGACGAAATCACTTTCGACGACTTCACCAAACTCGACCTCCGCGTCGGCACCGTCCTCGAATGCGAAAAGGTCCCCAAGGCCGACAAGCTGCTCAAGCTCACCGTCGACACGGGCCTCGACACCCGCACGGTCGTCAGCGGCATCGCCGAGCACTTCGCCCCTGAGGACGTCGTCGGCCGTCAGGTCACGCTCCTCATCAACCTCGCCCCCCGCAAACTGCGCGGCATCGAGAGCCAGGGCATGGTGCTGATGGCCGATACAGACGATGGCGGCCTCCGCTTTGTCACGCCCGAAGAAGGCGTCGCCCCCGGCAACGTCATCAGCTGAACGCTGGGCAAGCGTTCCTGCGAACATCTCTCGACCCTTCTTGTTTTCTCGGCCATGAGCCTTCTCGACCTTGCCTCCAAGCGCCACAGCCCGCGCGCCTTTGACGGATCCGCCCTGACGTGGGACGACCTCGCCGACGGATTTGAAGCGGCGCGCCTCAGCAGCTCCTCGTACAACAACCAACCCTGGCGTTTTGTCGTCGCGTTGCGCGGCGAAGAAGGGTTTGATGCGCTGCTGGAGACGGCCGTCGAGGCCAACCGATCTTGGATGAAAGACGCCGGCGCCATCGTGGGCGTCATGTCAAGCACTGTGCTCGAAAAAACAGGCGAAACCGACCACGCTGCCTTGCTTGGCGTCGGCATGGCCGTGGGGGCCATGGAATTGGCATTCACCGAGGCTGGGTTGGCAAGCATGCAGGCTGGCGGGTTTGACCGCACCGCGTTCCGCGCATTGCTCGGCTTGCCCGACCACCTCCTGCCTGTCTCTCTTTTGGCTGTGGGCCGTGTTCCTGAGGGCCATGTACCTGGATCGAAGGCACGAAAAAGCCTCAGCGACATCGCCTTCCGCGTGGGGGACGACATCCGCTGAGGCTCGTTGAGCTCCATTCAGGGCTGGCGCCCCTCAGACCAAATCACTTCGTCACAACCAGATCTCCCTGGAAGCGAATCGTGCCGTCGTCGAAGCCTGCCACCGTCAACACGTACTGACCCGCAGCAAGGCCGGTCACGTCGATGCGCTCCACCGTTGATTGAATGGGCCATGAACCGACGAGACGGCCGTCGAGACCAGTCACACGAAGTTCTGAACCTGCCAAACGGTCGGCGAGGTGTGCTGGGAACGTGATTGTGGCGGTGGTGGTCGCAGGCGAGGGGAAGGCTTCCAACTCGTGGGTCGTCACCAGGTCCAACACGCGATCCACTTCAGCGTACTCACAACCATCAGCGCTGAAAGACAGCGGCTCGTAATTCAAAGCTTCTGGGTCGTTGCACGCCGTCAGAATGGGAAGAATTTCGCGGAACTCGTCCTGGTTGTCGCCGTTGAGGAAGACTTGGACTTGAATTTGGCCAGAGATGTCTCCTGCCGTGGTGAACTGTGCAATCAACACCCGCAGGTCTTCGCCCGCGATGGCCTCGACGTTGGTGGCGATTGGAAGGACAAACCATGCATTGCCCACGGCCGTTTCGACGGCCACGTTTTGGCCTGATTCAAAAATGGCGAAGGCGTCGTACTCCGGGTCCGCCAAATCGATGACGTCCGCGGCAGCGGTGTTGTCCTCCGCCCCAATGGTCAACCAGCTGTCGTAGGCAAATTCGGGGAAGGAGGCGAAAAAAGCAGGGTTCACATCGGTGGCCAAAGCCGTCGTTGCCAACTCATGCTGGAACCACGCGGGCTCTGACGTGCTCGTGAGGTAAAGCGGGTTTTCGTCGTCGCCCGAGCAGCTCACCACAAAATCGTCGGCGTTGGGGGTGTAGGCATAGAGACGGTAGGTGGTCATGCCGGCGAGCTCGCCCTCCGTGTGTTCCGTTTCAGCGACCAGTCCCAGCCAAGGGTCTTGGGCATTCATCGAAAGAGACAGCGCAGCACCCATGCACAACATGGCGCTTCGCAAGGCTGAGGAAAAAGTCATGATTGTCGTGTTTTCCCGAAAGGTAGGACTTGCAAGCCCTCAACAACATACTCTCTACCTCGGATTCTTCCGAGACGTCGCTCACCAACCGAACCCGAGCTTGACACCGAGGTGGACCTTTTCGAGTCCGCGCCAATTTTGGGTCCAATCGCCCGACTCTTCGAGGACCTCATATTTGGGTCCAATGAACAGGTCCAGCATGAGGCCGTCGTAGGCATACTGATAGCCCAAAGTCAAGGCACCCGCTGCGGCCGATTTCTCTCCCCGGACGCCTTCGAAATCTGAAAATTCGGCTTGCTCAAAACGGCCGAGCAGCCCCAAGTAAAATCCCTCCACGGCATCGTCGCCAGGATAGTATCTGAATTCGGGCATGACAAGCCATCCCGTCCGCGAGAGTCTTACATCTTGTGACAGGGTCACATCGGAGCCGTTGGGATCCCCCGCAAGGAATCCCGCGGAGAGCTGAACACTCATGTTGTCGCGAAGGCCATATTCGAGCCCCGCTTGGAATTGTTGCACGACGGCACCCAAGGGGTTGAACTTCGCAACTCGGGTGTTTTGCTGGGCGATGGCCATGCTTGTCCCGAAGCACAACATGGACATGCAGAGGAGGCGAAAGACGTGTTTCATGTCCTGCCAAGAACGTGAAAAACGCTCTGGCTTTTGACCTCCCCCCACGGACACATTCCCACCCGTCTCTGTGAACAAGCAAGCATCGCCTTGACGCACAAAAAAACCCCGACTTTGAAGTCGGGGTTGGGAGCCGATATGCGGACTTGAACCGCAGACCTACGCATTACGAATGCGTTGCTCTACCAGCTGAGCTATATCGGCAAATCCTGCGTTCAGGGTCGGCAAAGATACGGAGGTGGTTTCAAAAAAGTTTCAGTACGCACCCTTTGGGTTGCATTCAAGACCAACGCCCCGTGCGGTGCAAATGCTCCGCAATTTGGACGGTGTTCGTCGCCGCCCCTTTCCGCAGGTTGTCCGCGACAATCCAAAGGTGCAGTCCACGCGGGTGACCCAAATCACGACGCAGGCGCCCCACAAACACTTCGTCTTTGCCGTGGGCATGTCTTGGCATGGGATACACCTCGTTGCCCGGGTCGTCTTCCACCACCACCCCAGGAAACGCTTCGAGCACCCGTCTCACGTCCGCAAGTTCAAAGTCCTCTTCCAATTCCACATAAACAGCTTCACTGTGGCCCCCCACCACAGGCACACGCACTGCCGTGCAGGACAATTGAATGCCCTCGTCCCCCATGATTTTCTTGGTCTCATGATGGACCTTCATCTCCTCCCGCGTGTAGCCATTCTCTTGAAAGGTGTCGCAATGCGGGAGGCAGTTTTGGTCAATGGGATGCGGATACACCCCGGGGCCCTTCTCCCCCCGGCGCTCCGCCTCGAGCTGGGCAACTGCAGCTTGCCCCGTTCCGGTGACGCTCTGATACGTGTTGACCACGCCACGTGTGATGCGCCACCGGTCGTGGATCGGCTTGAGGCACATGACCAGTTGCATGGTGGTGCAGTTGGGATTCGCAATGACCAAATCCCCCTTCGTCAGCACATCGCCATTCACTTCGGGCACCACGAGTTTGTGGTCATCTGACATCCGCCACGCACTGCTGTTGTCGACGACAGTGGTGCCCGCAGCCGCAAATTGGGGCGCCCATTCTTTGCTCAGTTCCCCTCCTGCGGAGAACAGCGCCACATGGGGCGATTGCGCCAAAGCGTCCTCCACCGTCATGACGGGCACCTCTTCACCACGAAAGGTCACAGTGGTGCCCACCGACCTCGCAGAGGCCACAGGCAACAAACGGGAGACAGGGAACTTTCGGGCTTCCAGCACCGCCAACATGGTGCGTCCCACCATGCCGGTGGCGCCCACCACGGCAACGTTCAATTGGGGCAACTCTGAATTCATGGAATGAAGGTCGATTGACTTTGTGAATGTAGGTCCAAATTTCAGCTGCGATTTGGCTGGACCCTCGCGAAAATACGAGGTTTGCCGAGATGAGAGGACGAAGGGAAGATGGGCGGAATGCCCGATGGCTTTGCAGAAGAATGGTCGTGGTGTGGGGATGCGCAATGCTTCCCGCAACGGCCGTGGCGCAACCTCCATCCTACACGACTTGGGAGGCGGGTGGGGTTGTATGGTGCGGCATCGAAGACGACTGGACTTGGTCCCTCGCTGCAGACGGCATGGCCATCCACGAATTGGACGCCTCCGGTTCGGACACCCGTTTGCTTTGGGGGTGTGCGACATCTTGGCCCACAAACGTACTAGACCTGGACAGTGGCAGACATGCCGCTGTGCATTGGCATCAGGGGGTTTCAGGCTCGAATGCCAACCGGAGCGCCGTGTTGTGGGCAGAGGCGCCCTCTGCGGATCCGACGGAAGCGGTGTCGATCCTCATGGAAAGCCACCTCGCCGGTTGGTTGGACAACACCGGCGGTGTGGCAGCAGGCATGCACGGCAATGAAGATCCATTGGGCTGTCACGCACCAGGGCTCGCGCCGTGGGAGGTTTCCCCTTCCTGTCACGAATGGGCTGCACCCTTTGCGTTTCAAGGGTCTTGGTCATGGAGCCCCAATGGCCATTGGAAAGCCTCCGCGCACGATTTCCGGCGCCGAAGCGACACGTGGGTCGACACGACCTTCTTCACAACCTTCACCCAACCCATCTGCCTCGGAATGGACATCACCCATACGTCGAGCCAAGGCGATCAGTGGGCTTTTGGATGGATGCCCCTGACCGACCCCACCACACTCGGCCCAGACAGCAGTGAAATCGACTTGGAACTTGTGAATGACGTCCTTGTTCGGGGCACGACGTGGCCCTTAAATGCCGAACCACAGGATGTCCAAATCAGGCAAATGTGTCTTGGTGCGGGAATGCCTCCGACGTGGTCCACGGCCCAGCCCACCTCGTGCGACAACGTTTGGGAATGGACCCTGCCTTGCCCATTGGATCCCGGCAGCTCCGCAACCTTGTTCTGTGAACATTGGTCTCAGAGCGTGTGGTCTGACGGCACTGCGCTGCTCTCCCCTGGTCAGCTGTGTTTCACCGAAATCATGGCCGACCCCACCCCCGCAATTCACGCTCCTGAATCGACGTATCTCGAGGTGCTAAATGACTCTCCTTGGGCGATCCGTCCGGAAGATTTGCGGTTGATGGATTCCAACGAACCGCACATGTTGAATTGGCTCACACGGCCCGAGGGAAGCTTTCTTCTGCCTGGAGAACGCATGCTCCTTGTCGACCAGACTTCCCCTTGGATGTCTTCACCGTGGTCGGACCTCAACGTGCTTCGCGTTTCAGGATGGTCTGGACTCCGTGACGAAGGTGAGACATTGCGCCTTGAAACGGCTGAGGGCATGGTTCTGGAGCGCTTGACTTTTTGGGACACTTGGTGGGGTGACGTGGCGCAGGACGGCCAAAGTTTGTCCATCCTTCACCCCAATGCATGCGATCACCCTGACACATGGAGCGCCGACCCAGTCGGGGCTTCGCCGGGGCGGCCATCGGCGCTCGAAGAGGCCCCTGCCGAAATTCAAGTGCCTGAATTCGGCATACGGCAACGTCCAAACGGATCGGTGGCGGTCAGTGTTCATCCCGCAATGCACCTTGACCAAATTCCGTGGATCCAGTGGTCGACCAGCGACACCTCGGGCGGCGCATGGCTGACTTGGAATTGGAATGACATGGGCCAGCCAGAATGGACCTTTCCTTGGCCGCTGAAGGGAACACAGCACGTGGCCTTGCACTGCGAGGGTCTGGAATGGTGCCTCCCACAACAACCTTCATTCACATTGGACACCCTGTGGGTTGCGCACAGGCCGCCCGAAATGGGAGACATTCAACTCACGGAAATCCTTCCTGTGACACACCCTATCCTCGATGCCGAGTTCGTCGAATGGACCAATGTCTCGCAGGATACCTTGTCTTGGGGGCGCCACGATTGGGTGCCCGGAACGGCGCTGGTTCAGAGCTCGAAGCCTCGGTCACGATACATGGCATGGTTGTCTGCCGACAATTTGCCTGGCATATGGGAGGTTCACCCCAACATGAGCTTGACCAACGCGGAAGGACATGTCTCGCTGAAAGACCCGTGGGGCAACGTGGTGGCCTTCTCGACTTACAGCGAATGTGGTCACGATCGGCGCCAGGGAACCATAGAAGGGCGAAGTCTTGAACAACACCCCCTGCCTTTGAACTTCAACCAAGAAGGACGGTGTGGCGGAAGCCAATTTTGGCGAACGAACCCCGACGAGCACGGCATGTCCCCGGGAGTGATTTCCCATTGGGATTGGCAGGAGATTGACCGAGCGGAATCGCCTTCTTGGGGGGTGCTTGACGGGCATTGGGTGATGACGGTACCTCAAGGGTCTGAGTGGCGGTTGTGGTCGCCTGAATTGTGGGTTCCCGAAACTTCGTGGACTCCGCTCTGGCATCGCGGGGTACTCTTGGCCCAATCTCCCCTTGGGCCTGCGCTCTCTGAACATGGACCCCGGCACCTGACACAGCCCCAACTCTCGTTCCCAATTTCGTCTCCCGACCACCTTCAATTGCCGAGGACTGTGCCATCCTGGAATGAAGTGCTGCCAGATGCGGAGGAGGGGTTTGGGACGTTTGTGGAGTGGGCGACGCCTGCTGGATCCGACTGGACCCGCGATTACGCGTGGTCCTCCGATCGATGGGCCCAACCAGGAGATTTTCAGGTGATCAGTGAACTGACCTGGTGGTTGCCTGGAGACACCACGGTGTGCTTGGCGCATTGCCCCACTTGGGTGTCGGGGAATGACGAAGGATGTTTGGCGGCTGACGTTCCCTCCCTTCATGGAGACCCCTGGCTTCAACTTCGCACGCCGAGCGGAATTTCCGAGGTCGATTTGGCGACCCTTGAAGCGAGCGCCTGGGTGATGCAGAAATCCGGCGTCTCCTTGGCCCAAATCCCCTCGACCTCCGTGTGGACGTCGACCCCACCCCCGGAGCTGGCCACCCCTGGAAGGCCCAATGGCCATGCCCATCAAGGCGGTGATGAAGAAGAAATGTCCCTGCTTTGCGCACCCCGAACGCTGCAACCCGGTGGGGTCTCATCCTGGGACAAAGTGCGTCTCGAATGGGCGCCAAAAGGGGGCGGCGCAGAAGACGTGTTCGCGCTTTCCTACGGCATTCTGAACCCCCACTCCATGGACGTGGTGCAACGGCACGAGGCGAACTGGGCCGGAACGACCCACTTTCATTGGATTTGGGATGCCACGAACGAGGGGCAATTGGTGTTGCCCGGCGGATACATCGGGTGGATCTCCTGGCAAAATCTGACCACACAAACCCGCGGCACAGAAAAATGCATCATTGGTGTGGCGCCGCCTTGAGGTTTTCCAAATCGGGTTCACGACCTTTCCGGCATGCGAGACGGCATTCTGTTGGAGCCATGGAATGAGCCTGACCAAGCGCCTTTGACCCTGGCGGTTGGGGTGCTCGTTGGGTTTTGGCTCTTGCTTGCAGGGTTCGGGAGGGAAGCCCAAAGGCTGCAATGGGCCTGGACAAGGCCGCGGAACCTCACCACCAGAAACGCCTCAGAGACACCCCAAACCATGGGTGTCGTGTTGAACAATGCCTTGGGGCTTTTCGGGATTTGGGCAGGGTTGATTGTCCTGTCCCGGACCTCCAACGTGCCGATGCCTTGGTGGTCTGTGTTCGCCTGGGTTTTTGGGGGCTGGCTGATGCGGACGGTGGCAGGTCGCCTGCTCGTTGGTGCAGGAGACGTCGCGAGTGCGTGGGTTGAAATCTCCCGTCACAACCAAACCTGGGTGGGTCTCGTGTTGACCGCGTGGTGCTTGGTGGCATCGCTGAACCCATTTGTTCGAGAATCGGCGGCGCCACTCGGCGCTGCATTGGCATTCTCTCTGGCCCTTGGTTTGGGGGCCATCCGCGCCACACAATTGCTTCTCGGCGCCCGTCCACAACGGGTTGTTGGAATCTTGTATCTTTGCGTCCTCGAATGGGGCTGGGCGTTGTTTTGGATCACCTGGAGCGTCCGAGCCGTCTTTCGAGGACATTGAACCGCACCACGCATGGCCCAAAAGATCAAAACCGTCCTGATCTCACAGCCCAAACCGTCCACGGAGAAGTCCCCGTACTTCGATTTGGCTGACAGACAGAAACTCACCATTGATTTTCGTCCCTTCATTCACGTGGAAGGCATGGAAGCGCAAGAGTTCCGTCAACAACGCATCGACCTCGCCGAGCACACCGCCGTGATTTTGACGAGCCGGCTTGCGGTGGATCACTACTTCCGCATGGCCAAGGAAATGCGATTCGAGGTGCCGGACTCCATGAAGTACTTCTGCATCTCGGAGAGCACCGCGTACTACCTGCAGAAATACGTCCAATACCGGAAGCGCAAAATTTTTCACGGGACCATCAAGTTCAACGAAGTGGTGAGCTTGATGAAAAAGCACAAGAGCGAGAAATTCTTGCTGCCGTCTTCAGATTTGCTGAAGAACAGCATCCCTGACGCACTGGATGCCGCGGGATTCAATTACTCCCGCGCCATCATGTACCGGACGGTTTGCTCTGACTTGAGTGACTTGAGCGATGTGAAGTACGACGTCCTGGTGTTTTTCAGCCCGAGTGGCATTGAGTCTTTGTTCAAGAATTTCCCCGAATTCGAGCAAGGCACGACGCGCATTGCGGTGTTTGGCCCAACCACAGCGAAAGCAGCTGAAGCCGCAGGATTGCGCATCGACATCAACGCCCCAACTGCCAAGGCGCCATCCATGACCATGGCCCTGGAGCAATACATCACCGGCTGAGTGCACACGCTGTCCAAGCGAGAAAGGCTCAAGTCCACCGCAGTGATGGACCTCGCTTTCGAGAAGGGCGTCAAAATCAAGGCTTTTCCCATTCTCGTTCGGGCGGTGCAGACGGAACTGACCCACGAGGTTCCCTTCCAGGCAGCCTTTTCGGTGGGGAAAAAGCGTTTCCGCAGGGCCGTCGATCGAAACCGCATCAAACGGCTCATGCGCGAGGCATGGCGTGTGGAAAAAGCGGCGCTCGCCAAAAATTGGAAACCCACTTCGCCCCAATGGGCCGTGGTGTTCATCTTTGTAGGGAACGACATTCCCACTTTCTCTGATTGCCAGCACCTCATTCAGCGCGCCACAAAGCGCCTGGCCAAGGAAATGGCTTCAGGGGAGTGAGCCGTCTTGGTTCACCCTAAAAAATGCTGTCCTACATGCGTCGATTGTTGCTTTTGCTTGGCTTGCCCCTTGCCTTGATGGTGGTTTTGGCCGCCTCAGTCAAGGACGATTACTTCGAGATGTCCAAACAACTCGAGATCATGCAATCCGCCTTTCGAGAATTGAACCTGTTCTACGTGGACGAATTGGCTCCCGGGGAGCTTATGGAAACGGGCATCAAGGCCATGCTCGCCCAACTTGACCCCTACACCAGGTACTTCCCAGAAACCAAAATGGAAGACGTTCGCTTCATGCAAACGGGTGAATACGGTGGCGTCGGGGCAAGCGTCGAGACGCGCGATGGCCAAACCCTCGTGGTGGATTTGCTCGAAGGCGAGCCCGCCGCGCAGGCAGGCCTGCAACTCGGCGACGTCATCACGCATGTCAATGGCCGTGAGCTTGTCGGTCTCGACCAAAAGCAAATCGGCGACCTCCTCCAAGGTGCGACAGGCACGGACGTCCGCATTGACATCCAACGACCGGGAACCCAGGAGCAACTCACGTTTGACCTCCAACGTCGCAAAGTCAAGGTGCCCGATGTCCCTTACCAAGGCATGTTGAGTGAGACCACGGGGTATTTGGCCTTGAATTCGTTCACCAAAACGGCCAGCTTCGAAGTGCGAAAAGCGCTGATCAACCTCACCGACTCGCTCGGCGCCGAGCAAGTGGTCATCGACCTGCGTGGCAACGGCGGCGGCCTGCTTCGAGAAGCCATTGCCATGGTCAACCTCTTTGTCGGCAAGGGACAAGAAGTGGTCAGCACCAAAGGAAAGACCCCCGATTGGAACAAATCCTACAAGACGCGTGGCAATGCGTTGCGGCCCGATTTGCCGCTCGCCATTTTGGTGGATGGGAAGTCCGCCTCGGCCAGTGAGATCGTGGCAGGAACCCTGCAAGATTTGGACCGCGCGGTGGTCGTGGGATCGGAATCGTTTGGCAAGGGACTGGTCCAACAGACCAAAAAACTCGCCTACGGAACCCGAATGAAGGTCACCGTGGCCAAATACTACACCCCAAGCGGACGTTGCGTCCAACGGTTGGATTACAGCCACCGCGACGACGAGGGCGAGGTGCACGCCATGGCCGATTCCACGCTCAGCACCTTCTACACCGCCAATGGCAGGGAAGTGTTGGAGGGACGCGGGGTGCTGCCCGATGTCGAAGTGCCCCAACCGGAACTGAGCTACGTCCTGGAGGGACTCTTGGAGAGGGGCGTGCTCTTCGACTTTGCCGTCCAGCATCGCGACGCGCTCGTGGCACCAGAGGATGCCAAGTCCTTTGAGGTCAGTGACGGGACTTGGCAGTCTTTCGTGGGCTACACGCAAGGCCTCACCACCCTCCCCTATGCCTCCAAAACCTTGGAAGCCTTCACGCGCCTTGAAAGCTTGGCGAAAGAAGAACTGCTCGACGCCTCGAATGCGGCCGCCCTCGAAGCCCTTCGCGCTGGACTTGAAGCGAACGTCGCGGACGACCTCGGCAGACACCGGGAAGAGATCGAACGCGAATTGGCCCACGAGCTCGTGGTGCACCTCTACAACACCTCCGGCGAGTACCGCCATGGGTTGGCCCAAGACCCGGTCGCCCGACGGGCCGTGGCCATTCTTGAATCCAACGAGTACGACGGGATTCTTCAAGGCCCTGCAGACCAACGTTGATGGGTTTTTCCAACCCAAGGGAAGCGGCCAAATGGGGATGGGGGCTCCTGATTTGGGGCGCACCATGGTCCCATGCTGCCATGACTGCGGGCACGGCCTGGGTGACGTTGTGCGCCTTGGCCTTGCTGTGGCAACAAGGACGGGCAAGCCTTCAACCCCATGTCAGGCCTTTCTTTTGGTTGTTGGGCTTGCTTGGCTGGCAAGGCTTCTCCTTGTTGTGGTCAAGTGACCTCGGTTGGGGCTGGACGTTGGCGTCCATTCAGGCCTCCATGCTCCTGCTGGCATTGGCGTGGCAGGTGGTGCCCCTTCGCAGGTCTAAAACCACGGCCACATGGGTGTTCCACAGTGCGGCTTTGGCCATGATCGGGACCTTGGCATGGGGTGCATGGCGCATGGGGCAAGGCGAATTGCTGGAAAGCCGCGAATGGACCCCTTGGACCTCCCACATCCGATTGGCCATGCTCATTGCCCTTGGGTGGGTGTGGGGTTCGCACCGGCGCTCCATTCTCAAGGTCACGGCATACGGTGCCCTTTGGGCCCTGTTCACCGCCGTCACGGGGTCCCTGACGAGTGCATTGCTCCTGCCTTTGGCACTGGTTTGGCTGCTTTGGGAACGGCTTTCTCCTTCCGCACGCCAAACCCTCACCGCCAGCACCATTCTCGGGAGCCTCGCCCTGGTGGTGGGGACCGTGCAATGGCTTCAACCGGTTCCTCTCCCCGCCCCCGCTGCCGACCTGCCCGCCAAGACGGTCCAAGGCCATGCCTACATCCACCACCCTGAGCGCACCCTTTCTGAAGGTGGCCATCGATTGCACTTGTTCATGTGTCCTGTAGAATGGGAAGCCGCGTGGTCGGAGGTCAGCGACATGCCTCTGGACGCCCTCAATGACGCGGGATTTGCCGTGCGTGATCGGTTGCCGCGCTACCTCACCTCCTTGGGGTTGCCCAAGGATGGCCAACACATCTTGCAACTCACCGAGGAAGATGTCCGTGCCATCGAGCAAGGCGCCACCCATGTCGATCCTGCCAAAGGCATGCGGCTTCGTCTCCGCGAGTTGCGACGGGAATGGGAAGTCTGGCAGGATGGCGGCAACCCTTCCGGGCACGCCCTCTTCCAAAGGTTTGCGCATTGGCAAGCTGGGTGGCACGCATGGATGAATGCGTTTTGGTGGGGACACGGCATGGGGGACACCTCCATCGCCATGCACACTGCTTACAACGAACTCGGCTCCACCTTGAATCCCGCACATCGCCACAGGGCCCACATGCAGCACCTGACTTGGGGGATTTCTGGAGGGCTTGTCGCCATGCTGCTTTGGTTGGGCTTTGGATGGTCTTGGCATCGGGTCATCGGCCAAGGCGCACGAAGCGCGCTCTGGGGGGGAGTCGTGGTGGCTTTGAGCTGCGTGTTTGAAGATGCTTGGGAAACCCAAGCCGGCGTGGTCATCGGCTTTCTCGCCTTGTTTGGGGCACAGGACTTGGAATCTCAGACCTCTTGACCGGAGGGTAAAACGCGGATGCGCTGGACGGCCGCCAGGACATCCTCAACCTCGATGTCGAGGCCTCCATCGGCCAGCACTTTTGAGGCAACCAACACCTCCCCGGGCCCCAGAGGCCCCCATCGTTCGGGCCAAAATGGCGACGCGCTCTGATACAACCCGACGGTGGGCGTTCCTTGCGAGGACGCCATGTGCAACGGCCCCGTACTTGAGGCCACCACACATCCCACTTCAGCCAGCACATCCATCAACTCAGACAGGGACCAACGTCCGACGCCATCGGTGAACCCAGTCACGGCTGACATCTCCTGCAACCATGGCCTCAGCGCCTCACGCTCCCCGGCCGCACCCGTCACAATGACGGGAACCCCCTGTTTGAGGAGCGCCTCTCCAAGGGTTTGAAACCGCGTCAAAGACCATCCGTTGGCCGAACCGTGGTTTCCGGGATGCAAAAGGACGGCCGACCCGAGGTCGCCCGTGCTTGACGATTCGCGATGAGAAGCCTTCCACTGGGCCACGGCCAGCCAATCCGCCCGCTCAGGGAATCGCCATCGCGCGGGCAGGTTCAACCCATGCAACAACCTCAATCCCTGCGAGGTCTCGTGCTCCGCGATGCGCTTTCGCGAACGCCACATGCGACGGTTCGCCCAACGGAAGGCTGCCCAACGTCGACCCGTGGCCACCCTGCATGCGACGCCCGCGCGCGCCGCCGCCGCCAAAAGGCGCGGTTCTGGAAACGCGAAGACCACCGCATCCACCCCGTCAAAAAGCGCCTCTTCCTCCGCGGACCCCATCTTGGAATCGTCCCAGATGCGGAGGTCGTCCACCGCCGTCGATTTGGCCACAACCGGTTGCGCATAGGGCTTGCAAACCCACACCACCTCCACATGAGGCAGCAGGGCCTTCAAGGCTCCTGCCATCGGCAACGACAGCACGTTGTCTCCCAGCGCATCGGTACGGACCACCGCCACGCGCTTCCAATTCTGGTGCGTGCTGGCGGACCCCACCAAAGTCCATTTCCAA